>NZ_JASGSR010000239.1:0-3757 GCF_040446015.1 Bradyrhizobium sp. INPA03-11B | reverse complement strand
GGCAGGCCCTGCTTGCGGTGTTGTCTTGCGCTCAATGATGCGGAAAAGCCATAGCCGTGACAAGCGTTGCCCGCAGGGCCACTTGCGCGGATGGCATGAAGCCGGTCGAGGCGCATGAATTCCGCAGAGTGAACTTTCGAGCGCTTCGGTTTGTATGCCACGCACGGCAGCAGATTGGCTGGCGGCATCGCTTCAGTCCGCCAGATGAAACTGGGCATGGTCCGCATGAGGCGGCAGGTTCATGGCGCTCGGGCGCGCCGCGAGACCAGGCAGAGCGAGGGGCATATGAGTTTCCGCCAACCCATGTTTAGCTTGAGGCTGAAATCAGAGGTGCCGTGATGAAGATGCATATGCTGTCGGGTGGACGCCTGCGGATGTCCAAGCGGACTTATCTGCCTGATGCGCCGCGCGGCGAGACGATCGAGCTTCCGGTGTCCTGCGTGCTGCTGCGGCACCCGCAAGGCAATGTGCTGTTCGACACCGGATGCCATCCCGATGTCGCGACCGATCCTGAAGGGCGGCTCGGCACGCTTGCCAGGTTCATGCAGCCAATCATGCCGGCGGACGACCATGTGTTGACGAGCCTGAAGGCAGTAGGCCTTGGCCCCGACGATATCGACGTGGTGGTCTGCTCCCATCTGCATACCGATCATTGCGGCTGCAACGCCTTCTTCAAGAAGGCGACGGTCTTCGTCCACGCGCTCGAGCTCGAGGCCGCCAATGCGTCCAACGCGCTCGATCGCGGATACATCAAGGCGGATTGGGATCATCCGCTGAAGATGGAGATCTTCGACCGCCAGATGGATGTGTTCGGCGATGGCAAGCTGACGCTGATTCCGTTGCCGGGACATTCGAAGGGAACGACCGGCGCGCTGGTCAAGCTGGACCAGAGCGGCGAATTCCTGCTTGCCGCCGACGCGCTGAGCGTGCGCGCCAATCTCGATCAGCGAATTTCACCGCGGAACAGCCTCGATGTCGATCAATTCCTGAAATCGCTCGACGAGATTGCCAGGCTCGAGGCGTCAGGTGTCAGGATCATCTGCGGCCATGATGATGCGCAATGGGCTGGCCTGCAGAAGGGCCCGCACGCCTATTTGTAATGGACCGGCGCGGCTTGCAGATGTATTTCCGCGCGATATGGTATGCCACCGCCGGAGATCATCTGGCTTACAATAACAAGGAAAATGCAGATGTCCAAGGATGGTTTGTGCGCGATCGTGACCGGATCGGCATCGGGCCTCGGCGCCGCTACCGCGCAAATTCTCGCCACGCAGGGCGCGCGCCTCATCATCAACTATTCCAACAGCAAGGCGGAAGCCGAAGCCACCGCGGAAGCCTGCCGCAAGCAGGGCGCCGAGGTGCTGGTGGTGCAAGGTGACGTCTCGCGCGATGAGGATTGCAAGAAGATCGCGGCCGCCGCGCAAGGTTGGGGCCGCCTCGACGTGCTGGTCAACAATGCCGGCACTACCAAGCACGTGCCGCATCACGATCTCGACGGCCTGACCGCGGAAGATTTCCAGCGCATCTACGCGGTCAACACCATCGGCCCGTTCCAGATGGTTCGCGCCGCGCGCGCGCTGCTCGAAGCCGGTGCGAAGGCTTCGGGCCGTCCGTCGGCGGTGGTGAACGTCTCCTCGGTCGCCGGCATTTCCGGCGGCGGATCGTCGGTGGCCTATGCCGCGAGCAAGGGCGCGCTCAACACCATGACGCAGTCGCTGGCGCGCGCGCTGGCGCCGCTGATCCGCGTCAACACCGTATGTCCCGGCTATATCGATACGCCCTGGTTTACCAAGGGCCGTGGCGAGGAGCAGGCGAAGCAGGTGCGCGATACTGTGATCGCGCGCGTGCCGCTGAAGGTCGCGTCCACGGCGGAAGACATCGCCAACCTGGTCTGCTTCCTGGCGAGCCCGGCGTCGAGCAACATGACCGGTGAATTCGTCCGCATGGACGCCGGCATGCATCTCATTCAGTGAGACTGCAGATCAGCCGCGCCGCGACGCGGATGAAAGCAGGTCAGGAAAGACAATGCCCGGGTCAGGCCCGGGCATTGCGCTATCGAAGCGGTCTCGCGCTCGTTTCTACTTGTTTCCCAGATCCGGGATCACGCGCGCCGCGACCAGCCGGTTCCAGATGAACAGCACCACCAGCGCGCCGATCGTGGCGGTGATGAAGCCCGCGCCCTGTTCTGGACCGTAATGGCCGATCGCCTGGCCGATGAAGGTCGCGAGAAAGGCGCCGGCGATGCCGAGCACGGTGGTGAGAATGAAGCCGCTCGGATTATTCGGCCCCGGTGACAGGAACCGCGCGATGATCCCCGCGACAAAGCCGACGATGATGACCCAGATGATGCCGCTCATGACTGTCGTCCTCCTCAGATGGAATCAACGCTGCCGCTAAAGCCTGCCGTGCAACTCGTCGCCGCTGGGCAGCCGTCCGTCCGGCGTCAGATGATTGATCGCGTCGGGCAGATATTGGCTCAAGCCCTGCAGCAATTGGTCGCGCGACATGCCGCTCTGCGATGCCAGCGAGTCGATCTGGTCGGCGCCGAGCGCGTTGGCGAGGTCGCCGGGCGAGATCTGCTTGTTGGGACCATTGCTGACCCAGGAATTGGCCGCGTCGCCATGGCCCTTCTGCTGCAATTGATTGAGCAGATCGCCGAGGCCGCCGCTGAGCACGGTGCCGGCCGCGCCGCCGGCGAGAAGGCCGCCAAGGCCGCCCTTGAGCAGATCACCGAGCCCGCCACCACCAGCGCCGCCGGGCAGACCAGCGGTGACATTGCCGGGGAGTTGTGGTGCCTGCGCCGGGGTCGGCTGAGGAGCGCTTGCGCCCGGCTGGCCGCCGGAGAAATGCTTGACCGCCTTCCAGGCGAGCAGCGCCAGGATGGCCATGGTCATCGGCGACATTCCGCCGCTGCTCGAGCTGTCGGATGGTGTGCTTGGTGCGCTCGGACCGCGGGGGCCGTTCTGCATGCCGTTGAGTACGTCGAGTAAACCCATGATCGTCTCCTGCCGCAACCGTGCCCCGAGCGGGAAACATAGCTGTGGCCCATGACGGTTACAAGGCGGGCCACCCGGCGGCGGCGCATCGAAATAGGCAGGCAACCCCAGGTCTGCTATCGAGGTCTGCTATCGAGCTCTGATGAACGGACGTTTAGCCAGATGAATGCGGACCGGCCGATCGGGATTGCGGGCGCCGGAAGCATCGGTTGCTTCGTCGGCGGCATGCTGGCTGCGTCCGGTCGCAGCGTCGCATTGCTGGCGCGGCCGTGGCTGATCGAGGAGATCGCGGGCAGCGGCTTGCGGGTGAGCAGTTTCGACGGCTCGGAGCGGATGGTGCCGGCCGACCGGCTCATTCTGTCGGATGATCCGTCGATCTTGCGCGACGCCCAGACCGTGCTGGTGACGGTGAAGAGCGCCGATACCGGCGAGATCGCCGAATTGATCGCACGCCACGCACCCACTGACATCGCGGTGATCAGCCTGCAAAATGGCGTCGGCAATGTGCCGCTGCTGCGCGATCGCTTGCCGGGCCGCAAGGTGCTCGGCGGCATGGTGCCGTTCAACGTGGTCGCGCTCGGCGACGGCCGCTTCCATCGTTCGACCTCGGGCGACATCGTGATCGCGCAGGATGATGCCGGCACCGCGGCACGGCTTTCGGTGCCCGGTCTTGCGATCAAGGCTACCGCCAATATCGACGGGGTGCAGTGGGGCAAGCTGATCGTCAATCTCAACAACGCGCTCAATGCGCTGTCCAACAT
>NZ_JASGSR010000238.1:0-3931 GCF_040446015.1 Bradyrhizobium sp. INPA03-11B | reverse complement strand
ACCTGGAATTGCCCACCAGCACGTGGGGCGAAGAGCGCGCCGAGGCGATGCGCTATCTAGCGCGAACTGCACCGACCAGGAAGATGTACTGGCTGGATCGAGCGCGGCTGGAAGCCCCACACCGGCGCGAGATCTGGCTGGATCTGGCGGAGGAATTGCATAGCCAAGCAGATTGGCCGAATCTGTTTTGGGCGTGCACGAGCGGCATCGAAAAGACGCGTCGGACCGGGAGTTATCTCGATGATGAGCGTAGCTGGGGCTTCCGGCTCTACGACCTCGGCGCTATCGCGGCCTGGCGATTGAATGTAATGGACCTCGCCGTCATGTGGGGCGAGATGGCCTCAGGACTTGATCCCGACAACGGGCGCCTGAGAAGAAACCTCGAATTCTTTCTGGCCAAACGTCGCGGGATTCTAGACGCGTCCGTCGATCAAAAAGCTTGACTACTCCTTCTCGCGCTCAACTGGTTTCATGATCTGGGAATGGATCGACTCATGACCAAGCTCGCAACATTGTGGCAAGAACTCGTAGCGCTGCTGCCGGTTACGGAAAACACTTTAGTTCAGATCGGGGCGAACGACGGAGCGACGCTAAACGACCTAATCCAATTGAGAGAATGGCACGGGGTGCTAATCGAGCCAGTGCCGTTCCTGTTCGAAAGACTAAAGGTGTCAATTCCCGTAGCCTCCGGCCTCCTCGCCCTCAACGCGGCGATACACCCGTCAGCGGATAGAGAGACAATGACTTTCTATTCAGTAAAGGAGCATGAGCTGGACAACAAAATCGTGCCGGGCTGGTTCAAAGGTCTCTCATCGTTTGATTTGCCGACTATCTTGAGTCACGAGAAGTTCGTGCCTGACATCCGCGAGCACATAGAAGAGATCACTGTCCAAACGAGAACGTCTGAGAGTCTTCTGAATGAATTTAGAATAAGCTCGGTCAGCCTCCTATACATCGACACTGAAGGTTATGATGCGAAGATCCTCATGAGCTTTCCAATCGAGGCAACGCGGCCTTTGATTGTGTTTTATGAAACCAAGCATCTGCACGCTGAGGAGGCAAACAGGCTTACATTGATGTTGGCCCAGTACGGCTATTCATTCTTGCATACCAGAGACATCGAGCAGAATGTCTTTGCCATCAGTCAAAGGTTGCTCCCGGCGCCCTTTGTCCGCCTCTTGGACAAATTGCTTTGACTTCCGGCGCCGTAAACATGCAGACGTTTGATTTTGAAGTGAACGATGATGGACGTCTGGTCATAGCCAGACGTTTCGCACCCGTCGTTGTAACAACTTGCTACGGGTCCGAACGATACTTCGAATGTCTTCGACTGTTCTTGGCGTCGCTGGTCAAGTATGGACGATACAACGGCGACGTCGCGGTATTCTCCAGCAAGCCCCCGAACGAGACGTTGCGATGGATTCCAGAATCGCTACAAGATCGCTGCCTTTGTCTCCCGATCTCATCCCCCCCTCTCTTCCAGCGTTACGATCTCAGCGCCTTGCGCCAATACCAACCCGTTCTCTACTTAGACTGCGATATCATCGTCGATGCGGACGTACAGGATTGCTTACTTCGCGTTGCGGCATCCCGAGGCCTCTGCGTTACGAACGAGCGATACCTTTATCCGGAATTGTGCAATGTCGAGATCAAGTATGTGCAAG
The DNA here is from genome assembly GCF_040446015.1 of Bradyrhizobium sp. INPA03-11B. NCBI lineage: Bacteria > Pseudomonadati > Pseudomonadota > Alphaproteobacteria > Hyphomicrobiales > Nitrobacteraceae > Bradyrhizobium > Bradyrhizobium sp. INPA03-11B. Next base: position 2,267 of record NZ_JASGSR010000238.1, on the reverse strand, counting down.
ATCATCGCCGCATAGGGAATTGGTTTGGGCTTGAGTTAATTAGACTCGACCCAGATTGCTCAACCGAATTTCTACCGGTTGCGAACTCCGGGATCATCGGATTTTCGGACCATGATCTTGCTCAGACCGTTGGTGCGATGGTCAGACGATTGCATGGGTCTCGGATTGCCGATCAGTATGAGTGGGCCGGAGACCAGCCGTTCTTCAACTACGTGTTGACGAAAACAAAAGCGGTCGACCTAGAGTCTCTTGGAGATACGTGCAGTTTCAGTGGAATGTCCGATCAACAACCGTCTGCAAAAGGCTTCATGCACTTTGTCTGGGCTCGAGGGGACACAAAGTTGACGGCTATGAGAAACTATTCCGACATCTTGAGTCGAACTCCCGTCCGTCAGACCCCAAGACAGCGATTGAGCGAGTGAGTGCGTAAATTGACGAGCGCCCAACGGCGCGCTCTGCGCGCGAAGGGCTGACGCTCGAAGAGATCGCGCTTTGGCCTAAACCGCAAAGGGCCTAGGTACCATTGCTCCCATTCACGCCGACAAGTTTGTGTCCTTCACTACGGCGACTCTAACCTTCTACAAGGAGAACCCTTCAGCCTATGTCGAGAAGTGCCAATCGATCCAAGCGGCCGCAAGAAACTTCGATTGGAAGTTCTCAATACAAGATTGGGTCGATTTGATTGAGGCGCGAAGGCTCTGAGCGCCGGCACTCACACACTTTGCTCGAAAATTAGTTGCACGATCGCGCCGTAGCCTCAACCGTAGAACTTGTAAGGTCAGGCCCGGAAAATCTCAACAAACTCAGCATAGTTGACAAGTCACCCCTTCCGCCATGCATACCGCCTCCGCAAAGCGGCCTCGTTGCACCCCCTTCCCGAACCAACATTTAACGAATCGGCTCGAAGATCAGGGTCATTGCCCGTTCGGCGCCCACCGAGAGGTTGAAATGAATTGGGTTAAGGCACTGTTGCTGCTTTCCGTGCTGCTTCTCGGATGCGCCGACCTTGCCACCACCAACAGGATTCTGGAGCTCGGGTTCGGCGAGGCGAACCCGTTCATGCAGATGGCCCAGGCCTGGTTCGGCGTCTGGTGGCTGATCCCCAAACTGGGCTTGACCTATCTCGTCATCGCGCTGCTTTGGCGCAGCGAAAACCTTTTCAGGATTGCCCTTGTCGTGGCGTTCTGCTCAACGCCCGTCATCAACAACCTCGTCATCCTCGCCGGCGCGAGCTGAACCGGCCCGCGCCGTTTGCGCAGGCGATGCGATCGTCCTGCTCGTCGGCGCGAGCAGGCATGATCCAATCAATGCCCCAGATCTCTGCCGTCCTATTAGGCTCCCGCTCTCTTGCCCGGGCCCGTCCGTCAGGTCTGCGCGATGAACTCCGCGATCATGCCGGCGATTTCCTGCGGCGCATCCTCGAAGCAGTAGTGCCCGACGCCGGCAAGGCGCCTCACTGGCGCCGCCGGGAAGATCGCGGAAAACAGCGGCAGGAAATGGTCTGCGTGCAGCGTGCGGTCCGCTTCGCCCCAGATCGCCAGCGCCGGCTTGCTGCGGATCGCGCGATCGGCGGCGGGGCTCGGCGCCTCGAATTGGTGCGCCCCGGTCGCAAAGCCCCTCGCCCATCCGATCGCACCGAGGCAGTCGGCCGGGCGCGCGAAAGGTGAGCCGTAGGCGGCAAGCCAGGCGTCGGTGATAACAGCGTTGTTCTCGAAGCCGTTGAGCTTGAGGGTGCTCAGAATATTGAAGCCGAGCTGGCCGAGCACCGGCTCGAGTTCACCGTTCGCCTCAGCCGATGCGATCCATTGAAACCAGGGTGAGACCTGCGCGTTCGCGGTGACGCGCGCGAACAGGTCGCTCTGCCCGAACGGCGTCGGCCCGTTGGCCGAGATGACGCGGCGGATCCGATCCGGATGGCGTGCCGCGAACCCCATTCCGACGGGACCGCCGAAATCGTGCATCACGAGGCTGATGCTGGTCAGGTCGAGCGCGAGAACCAGGGCTTCGAGATTGTCGACATGGTCCTGCAGCCAATAGCTGCGCTGCGCCGGCGTCGCGCTCTTGCCAAACCCCATGTGATCCGGAACGACCACGCGTCGCGTGGCGCTCAGGACCGGCACCAGATGCCGGAACAGATAGCCCCAGGTCGGTTCGCCATGCAGGCAAAGCACCACCTCGCCGTCCCGCGGGCCTTCGTCGACATAATGCATCCGGAAGCCCGATGCCGCGCTGAAATGCGGCGTGAAGGGAAAGGTGCCGTCGAACGT
>NZ_JASGSR010000237.1:1054-4160 GCF_040446015.1 Bradyrhizobium sp. INPA03-11B | reverse complement strand
CAGGCCAGATGGAATAACGACTTCCTTCTCTCTGTCCTCGCCCATATGCGATAGCCCTACCCGCAAGGGGGGAGGGAGTCCGTCCGCCGGTGTGTCCCTCACGCAGGCGGTTGGACCCGACAAGCGCGACGCAGAAACGACGCAGGCGCTATGCTCACGCCCTTGCCGCGGCGTGGGCGAAGGTCACTTCGATCAGCGTGCCGGTGCGGCCGCCGGTCCGGATCTGGAATTTGGCGCGGTTGGCTTCGACCAGCGCCTTGGTCAGCGACAGGCTGACGCCGCCGGAGCCGGCCTGATCGGACGGCGTCGGGGCGCGGAATGGCTCGAGGGCGGCGGCGACCTCGTTGTCGTTGAGGCTCTGGCCGGTGTCGCGCACCCGCAGCATCACCTCGCCGAAATCCGACAGCGCGGTCGAGACGATCACCTGGCCGCCGGCATTGGCGAGATGGATCGAGTTGCCGATCAGGTTGAGCGTGATCTGGCGCAGCGCGCGGGCGTCGGCGACAACGGGCGGCAGCGTATGCGCGAGCGAGGTGCGGATGATGATGCGCTCGCGGTTGGCCTGCGGCTGCATCACCGCGACGCAGCTCTCCACCATCTCGTTGAGGTTCTGGCTGGTGAAGGCGAGATCGAGCTTGCCGGTCTCGATCCGCGACAGATCGAGCAGGTCGTTGACGATCGCGATCACCCGCTCGCCGGAGGCGCGGATGTCCTTCATGTATTCGACATAGCGCTCGTTGCCGAGCGTGCCGAAGCGCTCCGATATCATCACCTCGGCGAAGCCGATGATGGCGTTGAGCGGCGTGCGCAGCTCGTGGCTGATCCGCGCCAGCATGTCGGTCTTGGCGTTGGCGGCGCGTTCGGCGAGCCGACGCGCCTCGCGCACTTCGCCCTCGCTCTTCCTGGTCTGCGAGAGATCGCGGAACACGGCGAAGAAGTTCGGTCCGTCGGCGCGGGTGCGGCCCATCGTCACCGACAGCGGGATGAGGCCGCCCTGGCGCACGCGGCCGAGCGTCTCGCGGCCGTGGTCGAGCAGGCTGGCGACGCCGGCCGATTTCACGCTCGTGAGATAGTCGAAGATGCCGTGCTGGCTCTCCGGCGCGAACAAATCGGCGAGATTGCGCGTGATGAACTCGTCGCCGTCATAGCCGAACAGCGCCTCGGCGCTGCGATTGCAGGAATGGATGTTGCCTTCGGCATCGAACATGATGATGCCTTCGGCCGCGGTGTCGAGGATGGCGCCGAGCTCCTCGGCGTCGGCGTGGCCGGCCTGCGGCGGCGGTGCCGCAAGCACGGGCTCGGCGGCCGCCTCCGGCTCGGGCTCAGACAGGGCGGCGGCGATCGCGGCGTCCTCGTCGAGTGTGCGCGAGAAGATCAGCGCCAGCGCGGAATCGTCGTCCCAGCTGATGGTGTGCAGCCGTGCCTCCGCGGACAGCTGCTCTGCCTGGCCGTCCTGGTTGGCGGAGATCGTCACCGGGGTGCCGGTGCCGGAGCTGCTGCTCGCCTGCGAGACGCCGGGCTCGACATAGAGTGCGTCGAGCCCGCCGGCGGCTTCCAGCGCGTGCAGGCTGTCATAGCCCATCCGCGCGAGGAAGGCGTGGTTGGCATAGAGCAGGCGGTCGAGCCGGTAGATCAGGATGCCGACCGGCAAGAGATCGAGCAGCGCGCGGTCGCGGCGGGAGTCCGCGCGCGGCGCGGGCTCGACGGCCGCGAGCCAGCTGGGTTTTGGCGCGTCGGCCGGCGTCTCCGGTTGCGCAATCGTCTCCGGCTGCGATGGCGCCTGCGCCTGCTGCGACGGTTCGTTCGCGGGCGGCGCTTCGGCAACCGGTGCGATGCTGGCGCTCTCATTCGTCGTCGCGGTGAGGCCGGCCTCGCTCTCGAGCCGCGCCGACAATTGGCGCGCGAGCTCGTTGAAGGCGTTGTTCTCGACCGGCGTCAGCGACGGCGGTCTTGTGTCGCCGGCGGGGCGGAACGGCACCACATTCGGTGGCGGGTCCTGGCGCACTTCGTGCGCTTCCTCGTTCGTTTCCACGGCGTGATCCGGATCGGCTTGGTTTGAAATCTCTGCTGCTATCGGCTCGGTCAATTCCTCGGGTGGTGCACTTGCGGTCGTATCGGGCGGCGGCTCCGCATGCGGCGGAGGATTTTCATGCGGCGGCGCGGCGGGGGCGGGCGGCGCATCGATGCGCGGCGCGGGCGCAACGCCGGCCGACAGCGATTTTGGCGCGATCGAGCCGCTGAAGAACTCATAGCGGCGCAAAGCGGCGAGTCGCGCAAGGCCGTCGAGGTCGCGACACACACCAAAGCCGCGATAGCCGGCGAAACTCCGGTTGCGATCGAATACCGGCAGGCCGGACAATTCGACCGGCAGGCGGCCGCCGCCGTCGACCGGCCAGTTCAGCGTGATGCCGCTCCAGGTGTCGTGGCTGGCGAACGCCTGCAGGACGCGGCCTTCGGGATCGAGGCCAAAACTCTCGGCGATGTCGCTCCACAGTCGGCCGAAGCCTGCGGCGGTGTGCAGGCCGATCAGGCGGGTGAATTCGTCGGAGCCGAGCGAGAAGCGGGCCTCGTGGTCCATCTGCCACATGAAGCGCAGCGGATGCCGCCGCACCGGCAACGGCTCGTCGAGCCAGGATGGCGGCGGCGCCGGTGCCGGCGAAGCGGGCTCCGGTTCGGCGGCGGGTGCCGGAGCGGGCGCATCCGCAATCGCATAGGGCGAGGGTACGGGCTCGGCAGGCGGCGCCGATGTTTCCGAAGTGGGCGCGTATGCGGTCGCTTCGGGACCGGGCGCGGGCTCAGGTGCGGGCGCTTCGAGCTCTGCCTCAGCAGGCACTTCGATCAGCGCTTCCGATATTGGCTCCTCAACCGCGGCGGTTTGGTCAGGCGTGGTGTCGAGAGGCGTGGTCTCGACCGGTGCCGGCGCTTCGTGCGGGCGTTCTGCCGACGCGAGAGGTGGAGCAAGAGACGCAGGCGCTTCGAGCTCCGCCTCAACGGGGACATCGATCAGCGCTTCCGATATTGGCTCCTCGACCGCGGCGGTTTGGTCAGGCGTGGTGTCGAGAGGCGTGGTCTCGACCGGTGCCGGCGCTTCGTGCGGGCGTTCTGC
>NZ_JASGSR010000237.1:0-954 GCF_040446015.1 Bradyrhizobium sp. INPA03-11B | reverse complement strand
CGACGCGAGAGGTGGAGCAAGGTGCGCAGGCGCTTCGAGCTCTGCCTCAGCGGGCACCTCGATCAGCGCTTCCGATATTGGCTCCTCAACCGCGGCGGTTTCGTCAGGGGTGGTGTCGAATGCCGCAGTCTCGATGGGCGCGGCCTCTGCGTGCGTCTCCTCCGACGCCGGAGATGGAGCAACGTCCGCAGGCTCGGATGCAGTCGTGCTGACGACGGGCGCGATCGCGACCTGCTCTTCCAGCTGCGGATCCAGCGCATCGAACAGCGTGAAGGTCGCTGCCATGTCGCTGACCGGCGCAGGGGCTTCTTGATGCGCCGTTGGTTGCTCGACGGCGGCAGGCGCCGGCGCCACGGCCTCTTGCGGCGCTGCTGTGCCTGCCGGTGCTTCCGGGACAGCCGTGTTCGGCGCAATCGGCTCCGGCACGATCGGCGCCGCAGCTTTGGCGGCGAAATGCAGGGCGGGCTTGATCAGCGCGATCAGCGCGCGATCGGCGCCGCGGCCGATCCGCTGCAGCACGACGCGGCCGACTGCAACGCTCGCCGCCGCGCGACCCTGCGCCAGTGCTTCGCCGCGCGCGGCATCGAGGCCGAATTCGGTGAGATCGTGCAGGCCGGGCAGCGAACGTGCTGCCTCATTGGCTGCGATCAGAAGTCCGTCGCCGTTGAAGGCGGCGGCCGGACGCGCCAAGCCCTGCACCAGCCGTTGCAAACGCTCGGCGAGCGGCATGCAGCGGCCGCTGGCATTCAGCGAGGTCATCAGGATGCCGTGGCTGCCGTCTGGTAGCTCAATGCGCGCGCAGCCGCAGGTCGCGAGCATGCCGGGCGCCGCGCCGAAGCCGCGCAGCCGCTCCAGCCGCACCGCGCCGTTGGCGGCGAGGTTGTAACCGAGCCGCGCGACTTGGCGGCGATGCGGATCGGCCGGACCGAAGGCGCGCTTCGCCAGCTCGGCGCC
>NZ_JASGSR010000236.1:0-4174 GCF_040446015.1 Bradyrhizobium sp. INPA03-11B | reverse complement strand
CACCGGGCGCGAGCAGCACGGCTCTCGAAAGCATCTTCGTGGCAAAGGAATTGGTCTTGCAGTAGGGATAGGTCTTCGGATCGCTGCAATAAACGTCACACCGATAGGGCAGGCCATAGCGCATCTGCTGAGCATGGGCAGCGTGGATTTCGTCGTCATTCTCCGCCTGCTCGGACGGTATCGCGTTCGAGCCGGGGGGAAGAGGAACTGGCGAGGTGCTCACACTGCGTGTGCCGACGCAATAGGCGTCCAGTCCATCGGCGATATTCTGGTAGGTGATCGAGTATTCGAGCTTCGAGGGGAGTGCCGCGGCAACGAGCTTCAGCTTCGACTCGCGGAAATTCCGCGGCACGCGCGGCGCGCTCTCGAAGCCGGATGAGGTCGGGGCAAACACCGCCGACAGGGCGCTGGGAAGCACGCCGACGACCGGCAGCTTGATGTCGGCGAGTTCGCTGGCGCCGCTGCCTTCGAAGCCGTTCTCGTTGCTCAACAGATCGACCCGCGCCTCGCGCGCCGCGGTCAAGTCCTTATTGGCCCAGTCGACGCTCAGCACGTCGGCGGCCATGGCAGGCGCGCTGGCCGCCAGCATCAACAAGACGATCGGGAAATGCTTCACTGCTCACTCCCCAGGTTTTCCGGCGGAACGATGCCGTAGTTAGGAAATCGATGCGCGACGTTGTGGGCACATTGTGTGTCGACGGCGCTGGCATCGCCGGTATGCACGCCGACGATCGTCAGGCGCCCATCTTCGATCGTCATCAGCGGCGCGCCCGACATGCCCGCCAAGGTCTGACACGCATGAAAGATATAGCCGCCGTCGCGGGCGAGGATGTCACAGATCGGAGAGATGTCGATCACCGCATTCTGGTCGCTGCTGCGGTAGTCGTTGCGCAGCGCCATCGCGTACGGGCTCATCGAGACCAGCACCAGCGGTCGCCACAAATCGGCGAGTTTGGGTGCGTAACCAAGCGCTTCGCCGGGAGGTCTATGCAGACCCCCCTTGATGCCGAGCACGATCCAGTCGCGGTCACGCGCGCTTTCCTGCAATGGCGAGGTGTCGGCGCCATCGAAACTGAGCTGGTATTTGTCTCCCGACAGGGTCTCGAAATCGAGCGCGGAATCGCGGTCGATCAGCGCGTGAACGCCGTCCTGCTCCTCGGGTACGGCAACGCAATGGCGGGCCGTCAGCACGCGCCCGCCGACGATGCTTGCCATGCAGCGCTGCCAGGGTGTGGTCAGCACCCCGATATTCTTTGCTGCCAGCGTCGTGTTGTCGGGGCCCAGCAACTGGGCGACTGCGCTTTCCTGCAGTGTCTTGGAGCAGTCATTGACGTAGCCCTCGACCATCCGTCGAACGGCGATATGACTGTCGTTCGCGAGATAGGCCGGATCCCGCAGCGTGCCCGACTCGGCACCAAACGTCTCCCGCAGGCTCTGGATATTGCGGACCGAAGCCGAGCACGCCAAACCGTCCTTGGAGCGGACATAGAAGACGACCGAGCGGAGCAGGGCGAACGGGATCGGCTCAGTACCGCAGCGTGACGGTTCGGGTGCACGTACCGCGTCGGACTCGAAGCCGTGCCCGATGGCGCTTGCGATCGGCTTGATCTGGCCCGTCAGGTGCCAGTTGCTCTGACTCTTCTTGCCCGGATTTCCGAACGGATTGGTCTCCGGCGTCGAAGGCGGGGGCGATTTTGGCGGCAGCACGACCCCCGGATCGACTTCCTGCTCGGTGCCGGAATTCGGCGTCTTCTGCAGATCGAAGAACTTGCTCGGGTCGACCTCCTGCGCCTTGTAGGCCGGAGAGTCGCCGTTGGACCAGCCCTTCTTGAACAGCTCGTGATCGCTTGCGGCCGATGCGACCTGCCAAGTCGCACCACACACAGCTACGAGGCAAATGGCACGCGCAAGGTTCAAGGACATCTTCCCCACCAGCATCCTCGGCCGCGGGATAGTCTACACGCAAAGAGTGTAGTGTCCAGATTATTCTAGCAAGTCAGCGGGTCGCTATGATCGCCAGCGCGTCAGCACCCTTGACCGGTTGCGTCGTGTCGAGCTTGCGGAATTCCGCCGGCGCGCCCGCGATCGCCTTGTCGAGCAGCGCGCGATAGCGGCGGCGCGAAATCTCGACCGCGCCGAACGTCTTCAGATGCTCGGTCACATATTGCGTGTCGAGCAATTCGAACCCGCCGGCGATCAACCGTGCCACCAGATGCACCAGTGCGACCTTCGATGCGTCGCGCACGGTGTGAAACATGCTCTCACCGAAGAAGGCGCGGCCGAGGCTGACGCCATAGAGCCCGCCGACCAGATTGTCGTCCTGCCAGACCTCGACGCTGTGGCAATGGCCTGAGCTGTACAGCCCGACATAGAGATCGCGGATGCGCTTGTTGATCCAGGTGTCGTCGCGGCCGGGCTGCGGCGCGGCGCAGCCGGCGATCACGGCCTTGAACGCAGTGTCGACCGTGACGGTGAACGCATCCGAGCGCACGGTGCGGGCGAGGCGGGAGGCGATGCGGAAGCCGTCGAACGGAATCACGCCGCGCAATTCCGGCTCGACCCAGAACAGGGTCGGATCATCGGCGCTCTCCGCCATCGGGAAGATGCCGCAGGCATAGGCGCGCAGCAGCACCTCGGGCGTGATCTCGGAGGAGGCGGAGTCGCGTGACGTCATGCCGCAGAGCATAGCAAAGCGCGGGCGATCTTGCGATGGGGCCTGCGATGAGGCCTGCCTTTGGGGGGCGCGACGTGTTGACGAAACGCGCCGGTTCCTCCACAAGCCGCGCCATTCGGCCGCAGTTTCCCGAGCGGACTGTGCGGCCGTGCTACATTGCCACAAAAAGACGGCGCCACCGCCCGGGACATGGCGGCTCGCGCGCCCGACAATCAACACAGGTGAGGGGGACGCTGCATGAAGTTGTCATGGCGGACATTTGCGCCGTTGCTGGTCTGGCTGGTGATCTATCTGGTGCCGGTGCCGTCGGGGCTGAACGCCAATCAATGGCACTATTTTGCGGTGTTTGCCGCCGTCATCACCGGGCTGATCCTCGAATCGATGCCGGTCGGCGCGGTCGGCCTGATCGGCCTGACGGTCGCCGGCGTCGGCGGCTATGTCGAGCCCGACCCGAACAAGTCGCTGCGCTGGATGCTCGGCGGCTTTTCCGAGAGCACGGTGTGGCTGATCGTCGGCGCTTTCGTGTTCTCGATCGGCTACCGCAAGAGCGGGCTCGGCCGCCGGCTGGCGCTGCTGCTGGTGCGCGGGCTCGGCCGCCGCACCATCGGGCTCGGCTATGCGGTGGCGTTCTCCGATCTCCTGCTGGCGCCGGCAACGCCGTCCAACACCGCACGCTCGGGTGGCACCATCTATCCGATCGTCAGCAACATCCCGCGCATCTACGGCTCGGAGCCCGGTCCGACCGCAGGCAAGATCGGCACCTTCGTGATGTGGACGGCGTTTGCGACCACCGCCGTGACCAGCTCGCTGTTTCTGACCGCGCTGGCGCCGAACGCCGCCGCGCTCTCGATCGCCAAGAAGCTCGTCAATATCGAGGTCGGCTGGTCGCAATGGTTCATCGGCTTCGCGCCGCTCGGTATCCTCTTGCTGCTGCTGGTGCCGCTGCTGAGTTACGTGGTCTGCCGGCCGGAGATCAAGGAGAGCCCGGAGATCGTAACCTGGAGCGAGGGCGAGCTCGCCAAGATGGGGCCGCCGTCGCGGCACGAATGGATCATGGCGGTGCTGGTGCTGCTCGCGATGTTCCTGTGGATCTGCGGCTCCAATCCCAATATCAGCGTGCCGCTGCTCGGCTCGAACTTCATCAACGCGACCACTGTCGTGTTCGTCGTGATCTCGCTGATGCTTCTCACCGGCGTGATCGCGTTCGAGGACATCGTCGCGGAGAAGAGCGCCTGGGAGGTATTTTTCTATTTCACCTCGCTGCTCACGCTGTCGTCGGGGCTCAACGAGATCGGCTTCATCAAATGGGTGGCCGAGGGCTATGCCAAGCCGCTCTCCGGCACCTCGCCGCTGGTCGGGATGATCCTGCTCGTCACCTTCTTTTTCTGGATCCACTATTTCTTCTCGAGCATCACCTCGCATACCGCTGCGGTGCTGCCGGTGGTGCTCGCGGTCGGCTCCAGCATTCCCGGCCTGTCGGTGCAGACCCTGATGCTGTTG
>NZ_JASGSR010000235.1:0-4271 GCF_040446015.1 Bradyrhizobium sp. INPA03-11B | reverse complement strand
GTTGGGGTGGGGGTCTTTCCACAAACAATGTTCTTCGTAAGGAGAGAGCCCCCACCCGGATCGCATCTAGCGATGCGATCCGGCCTCCCCCGCAAGCGGGAGAGGCGAAGAAAGAACTCCCCAGCGTCGTGGTGGCAAAAGACCACAATGCGATCCTGCTGCACGCGATCGACGAGGCCGCTGTGCGGGCCGGGCTGTCGATCGGGCAGCCGCTCGCCAATGCGCGGGCGATCTGCCCGGAGCTTACGGTCTACGACGCCGATCCTGCCGCCGACCTGAAGACGCTGAACGACATCGCCGACTGGTGCGACCGCTTCACGCCGCTGGTCGCGCTCGACGTACCTTACGGCCTGTTCCTCGACATCACCGGCTGCGCGCACCTGTTCGGCGGCGAGCGCGCGCTGCTGCAGATCGTGACCAATGCGCTGAGCCGGCGCGGCTTTGCGGTCAGCGCGGCGATTGCCGGCACCTCGATCGCGGCGCGCACGCTGACGCGCCACGTCTCGGGCAAGATCGTCGCCGATGGCACAGAGGCCCAGGCGGTCGGCCCGCTGCCGGTGTCGGCGCTCGGCGCAGATAGCACTGTGACCACCGGCCTGCGCCGTGCCGGCTTGAAGACCATCGGCGATGTCGCCGCGCGCGCACTGCATGAGATCTCGGCGCGGTTCGGCGCGGCCTTCACCACCTTGCTCTCCCACGCGCTCGGGCAGGGCGATGCCCCGATCAGCCCGCGCAAGCCGCTGCCCGATTACATCGTCGAGAAGCGTTTCCCCGAACCGATCGCGACCGACACCGTGATCGCGCTGACGCTGTCGAGCCTCGCCAAAATGCTGGTTGCGGCGATGGACAAGCAGGGCAAGGGCGCCCGGCAGCTAGAGGCGAGCTTCTTCCGCACTGACGGTGCGGTGCGCACGATCATGGTCGAGACCGGGCGTCCGGTGACGCGGCCCGAGATGATCGACCGCCTGTTCCGCGAGCGGCTCGATGCGCTCAACGATCCCCTCGATCCCGGCTTCGGCTTCGATCTCATTCGTCTTGCCGCCGGGCGTACCGAGATCGTGGTGCAGCAGCAGCGCGATCTCGATACTACTGTGCACGACAATGACGAGATCTCGGCGCTGATCGACCGCATCGCCGCCCGCATTGGCGGCAAACGCGTCGTCGTGCATCTGCCGCTGGAAAGCCATATCCCCGAGCGCGCGGCGCTCGCGCTGCCGGCGCAGCATCATCTGGCCGTAGCCAGCGCCGCCGCCTGGCCGGAGCGCGTCGCCGGCGAGCCGCCGTTGCGGCCGCTCAGGCTGTTCGAGCGGCCCGAGCCGATCAAGGTGCCGTTCGCGAGCGTGCCTGACGGTCCGCCGCATCAGTTCACCTGGCGGCGCGCCCTGCATGCGGTGGTGCGGGTCGAGGGCCCCGAGCGGATCGCGATGGAATGGTGGAAACAGGACGGCGCGGCGCTGACGCGCGACTATTTCCGCGTCGAGGATGCCGAGGGCCGGCGCTTCTGGATCTTTCGCGACGGCCTTTACGAGAGTGAACTGCGCGACGAGGAAGACAAGCCCATTCCGGCCAACTGGTATGTGCACGGGCTGTTCGCATGAGCGCACCCTTGCCCGATTATGCCGAGATCGGCATCACCAGCAATTTCTCCTTCCTGCGCGGCGGCTCCGATCCGCGCGCCTATGTGCATCAGGCGAGCGAACTCGGAATCCCCGTGATCGGGATCGCCGATCACAACACGCTGGCCGGTGTGGTGCGCGCCTGGAAGGAGCTCGACAGCGAGAAGGTCGCCCATCCGCCCAAATTCCTGGTCGGCGCCCGCATCGTCTTCATCGACGGCACGCCCGACATCCTGGTCTACCCACGCGACCGTGCCGCCTATGGTCGGCTGTGCCAATTGCTGACCCGCGGCAAGCGCGGTGTTGGCGTCGAGCGGGTCGAGAAGGGCGACTGCCGGCTCACTTTGCCTGATCTGATCGATTTCGCGGAAGGCCAGCTGCTGGTGCTGGCGCTGCCGCATCGGTACGAGACGGATGATGCGCTCGACGTGCTCGCGCAACTGAAGGCGAGCGCCGCCGACGGCGTCTGGCTTGCTGCAAGCCTGCTCTATCGCGGCGACGACAAGCGCCGTCTCGCGCGGCTGCATGGCCTCGCCATCGATGCCGGCGTGCCGCTGCTTGCCACCAACGAGGTGCTTTACCACCATCCTGCGCGCCGCCCGCTGCAGGACGTGCTGACCTGCATCCGCGAAAAGACCACGATCGAGGCTGTTGGCCGCAGGCTCGAGGCCAATGCCGAGCGGCATCTCAAGCCGGCGCATGAGATGATCAGGCTGTTTCGCGATCTGCCGGACGCGATCGCGGAGACCATGCGCTTCGCGAAACGCATCTCGTTCTCGCTTGACCAGCTCAAGTACCAGTATCCCGACGAACCGGTGCCGCCGGGCAAGACCGCGCAGCAGCATCTGGAGGATCTGACCTGGGCCGGCGTCGACAAATATTTCGGCGGCGAGATCGACGAAAAACTTCGCGCCACCCTGAACAAGGAGCTCGCGCTGATCGCCGAGCTGAAATACGCGCATTACTTCCTCACCGTGCACGACATCGTGCGCTATGCGCGCAGCCAGAACATCCTGTGCCAGGGGCGCGGCTCGGCGGCGAATTCGGCGGTGTGCTACGTGCTCGGCGTCACCTCGGTCGATCCGACCAAGGTCGATCTGTTGTTCGAGCGCTTCATCTCCAAGGAGCGGCTGGAGCCGCCCGACATCGACGTCGATTTCGAGCATTCGCGGCGCGAGGAGGTGATGCAATATGTCTATCGCCGCTACGGCCGCCACCGCGCTGCCATCATCGCCACCATCATCCATTATCGTCCGCGCAGCGCGATCCGCGACGTCGGCAAGGCGCTTGGGCTGACCGAGGACGTCACCGCGGCGCTCGCCGACACCGTATGGGGCAGCTGGGGCAAGGGCCTCAACGACATGCAGGTGCGGCAGGCCGGGCTGGACCCAAAGAATGCGATGATCAATCTCGCGGTCGAGCTCGCCACCGAGCTGATCGAGTTTCCACGCCATCTCTCGCAGCATGTCGGCGGCTATGTGCTGACCCAGGACCGGCTCGACACCTATGTGCCGATCGGCAATGCCGCGATGGACGACCGCACCTTCATCGAATGGGACAAGGACGACGTCGACGCACTCCACATGATGAAGGTCGACGTGCTGGCGCTGGGTATGCTGACCTGCATCCGCAAATGCTTCGACCTGATCGCCGACCACAAGGGCGAACATTGGGAGCTCGCCAGCGTCCCGCAGGACGACCCAAAGGTCTACGACATGCTGTGCAGCGGGGAATCGCTCGGCGTGTTCCAGGTCGAAAGCCGGGCGCAGATGAACATGCTGCCGCGCTTGAAGCCGCGCACCTTCTACGATCTCGTCATCGAGGTCGCGATCGTGCGTCCTGGGCCGATCCAGGGCGACATGGTGCATCCTTATCTCAGGCGGCGGAACGGCCAGGAGAAGGTGAGCTATCCTTCACCTTCGCCGGATCATGGCGACAAGGACGAGCTCTACAACGTGCTGCACAAGACGCTCGGCGTGCCGCTGTTCCAGGAGCAGGCGATGCGGATCGCGATCGAGGCGGCCCATTTCACTTCCGAGGAGGCCAACGGCCTGCGCCGCTCGATGGCGACCTTCCGCAATCTCGGCACCATCGGCACCTATGAGGAGAAGCTGGTCGGCAACATGGTGGCGCGCGGCTACGATCCGGACTTTGCCCGCAGCTGCTTCGACCAGATCAAGGGATTTGGCAGTTACGGCTTCCCGGAAAGCCATGCCGCGAGTTTCGCCCAGCTCGTCTACATCTCCTCATGGCTGAAGCACTATCATCCCGATGCGTTCTGCTGCGGCCTGCTCAACTCGCAGCCGATGGGCTTCTACGCCCCGGCGCAGATCGTCGGCGACGCCCGCAAGAACGGCGTCACGGTGCGCGAGGTCGATGTCTCCTTCAGCTTTGCGCAGAACACGCTGGAGGAGCAGGTCGGCGAGCACTGCGCGGTGCGGCTCGGCTTCCGCCAGATCGACGGGTTTCATTGGCTGGATGAGGACGAGGAGAGGTTGAAAGCTCTCCAATCGTCACTCCGGGATGCGCGAAGCGTAGATGTTTATGAGTCAGGAAGGCACGAACGGATGGGCTCTCTCCCCCCTTGCGGGGGAGAGTTGGAGAGAGGGGTAAGCCACGACCACCGCCCGTGCGGCTTACCCCTCTCCCTAACCC
>NZ_JASGSR010000234.1:0-4435 GCF_040446015.1 Bradyrhizobium sp. INPA03-11B | reverse complement strand
ACCGCCAATATCGACGGGGTGCAGTGGGGCAAGCTGATCGTCAATCTCAACAACGCGCTCAATGCGCTGTCCAACATTCCGCTGCGGCAGCAGCTTGCACAACGCGGCTGGCGGCAACTGTTCGCCGACCAGATGGCGGAGGGCCTGGCCGCGGTTCGCGCCGAGGGCATAGCACCGGTGTCACCGACGCCGCTGCCGTCGAGCTGGATGCCGCATCTGCTGCGGCTGCCTGATACGCTGTTCGGCATGCTGCTTGGCCGAACCATGAAGATCGATCCGGAAGCGCGCTCCTCGATGTGGGAGGACCTACAGCGTCGCCGCCGCACCGAGATCGATTATCTGCAGGGCGTGATCACCGCGATCGCGGACCGCCGCGGGCTCGAGGCTCCGCTGTCGCGCCGCATCATCGCGCTGATCCGGAAGGCCGAGGCCGACGGCAAGGGCTCGCCGGGGCTGACGCCGGAACAGATCCGCGCGGCGTCGTCGTGAGCGCCGACGATCGTCTGCCATACCGTTCGCACAATCGGGGAGGTGACATCATGAAACGATCCTGCGTCATGCTGCTCGCGCTTGTTGCGCTCGCGGCCGGACCGGCCCGCGCCGCGCCGCCGACCGTGGTGCCCTCGCCAGGCTATGATGCGCGCCTGCAGGAGCAGCGCGCGGCAGCCGCGGCCGCGAGCCGACCGGCCATGCCCGCGCACAAACCGGTCCGGCACCGACACCACGAGCGCGGTCACACGCGCTGATCCATCAGAGAGAATGATTGAGATGAAGCGGCTTGTTCTCGCGCTTACCTTTCTGCTTGGCTCGGTTGCGACGGCAAGCGCCGCCGACTATGCCGGCTCGATCAGTGCCTACCGGCGCGCCAACCGCATGCCCGCGGTGAAGCTGGACGCGAAGCTGAATGCGATGGCGCTGAAGCAGGCGCAGGCGATGTCGGCGACCGGATCGGTCAGCCATTCCGCCGGCGGCAGCTTCTTCACGCGCATCGCACCTCTGAAGAAGCAGCGGGCGGCGGAAAATATCGGCGCCGGCTTCATCGCCTTCGCCGAGATGCTGAAGCAATGGGAGAACTCGGCGGGGCACCGCGAGAACCTGCTGATGCCGGGCGCCAAGCGCGTCGGCGTGGCCTACGTCGACAATCCGAAGTCGCCGTACCGCCGGTTCTGGGCGATGGTGATTACCGACTGACGTCAGTTCGCTTCGCGACCTTGGTCGGCGGCGGCAATGCCGGCGTGAACAGTTTCTTCAGGCCGTCCAATCCTTCGGAAAGCCGCGGCCATTCGCAGGAGAATTTGCCCTTCACGCAGCTTCCCGCCTGTGGCCGCACCCTGGGAAGAGGCACGGCGACGACCCGTGGCTTCGCCGGCCGTGCGACCGGGGCGGGGACCTTTGCCGCCTCGCTGTGCACGGGCTCATTGTGCAATGACGCCTGCTGGATCTGCGGCGGCCGCTCCTGCTTTTCCTGCCGCTCGAGCTGCTTGGCATTGAACGCCGCGACGATGCTGGAGCGGCGCTCCTTCTCGAGATAGCCGGTATATTCCTGGTCGATCTTCTTCTGCTCGTCCGGCGTCGGATTGGGACCGGCGATGTCGAAGCTGCGGTCCTGCATGAAGTCGTAATAGGTATAGCCGCCGCCGGGCTTGCGGCGTCCGGCAAACTTGGCGTTGCAGTCGGCGAGTTGCGCGGTCTTGTCTTCCTTGGTCTTCGCCTTCTCGGCGAGGTCGGCGCAATCCTCGAAATCCTTCGGGGCGCTGCGCCACCATTGCGCATGCGCACGCATCGGCGCCAGCGCAAACGCGGCGACAAAAACGGCAACAGCCAACGTCGATGATCGTGACGGCATCACGGACATTGCAAGCAAACCCGAACGACACAGAGTGAGCAGATTGTCGCCATTTTAGTGACGCTTGTCACCCGGGAACCCGACGATTTTCCTCGCCCTGTGGAAGGCCGCGGATACCGCCGTGTCCGGTGGAACACAGTCGTGCGGTATTGGAATATCTCCAGAATTCCCAGCGAAGGCGACCGGAACCTCAGAACAATTCGTCTCGAATTGCTCACTTCACCCGGTGCAGCAAAGCGACCAGTTCCGCCTGCCGGTGCGTGCCGGTCTTCTGGAAGATCGTCTTGAGCTGATTGCGCGCGGTGGCAAGGGCAACGCCGGCCTCCTGTGCCGCAGCTTCGACTGAATCGCCGCGCGCAAGCCGCGTGGCGAGGCGTGCCTGCGCCGGCGTCAGTTCGAAGGTCGTCGCCAGCAGCGCAGAATCGAATGCGGCGCTGCCTTCGAGATCGCGGATCAACAGGATCGCGCGCGCGCCCAGGAACGGTGAACGCGCGGCGGGAGGCACCGGCTGCATCTGGATCACGATCGGCCGCTTGTCGATCCTGCGCACCACGATCGGCGCTGTCGGGAGCGGGTGCAGGTCCGAACTGTGGGCCAGCAGATCGATCAGCCTGGTCAGATCCGCATTGGCTTGCCGGTCGAGCAGGGTGAGGCGGTTGTTGCGGATCGCAAGGTCATGGCCGAGGCAACTTTCCGCGTGGGCGTTCATGCCGATGACGGCGCCGAAGCGGCCGACGGCAATCGCCGCGACCTGGATCAGGTCGAGCGCACTGGTGATGCCCGAGATCGCCGAGCGGCCGACGACGGTGGACAGTGTCGCGGCTTCGGTCAGCCGTGCCGAGACGCGCGAGAGTACTTTGACCTCGTCGGCGTCGAACATGCCTTCCTTCGGCGAGCGCTGGATGCTCAATGCCCACAGTGCAGGGCCGGCGCGGAAGCCGATCCCCGCGAACCACTTCAGCCCGAACTCTCCGAGCGTCGCATAAAGCGGGTCGCGCAGCATCTCGGCTTCGTCTCCGAACAGGTCCGCATCGGTGATGACATTGGTGCCAGCCAGCATCAACGGCACGCCGCGTGCCGCGCGGATGTCGGTGAGATGAAAATTCTGCGGGAAATAGGTCTTGGTGAAATATTCGCTGATCGATTCCGAGCGCGGAATGTCCTCGGTGCGGATATCGCTCTGAAGCATCGCAGCCCCGGTCGCGCCGACGGCCGCGCAGACCTCGTCCATGAAGGACGGCCAGGTCGCGGGATCGAGCACCACGTCGCCAAGGCGCGCGGTCACGTCGTCCAGCCTGTGCACGTCGACCAAAGGCTTAAGCTCCGCCTGATGCAGTTTTTCGTTGTTTCGCAAGGCGAAACAGGAAAAAGCCTGGTTGCGCCCGGTACCGGGCATAAGACAACCCCGGCCACCGGTAATGCAAGTAAAATCAGCGGCGCGGCCTCGGGCCAGGCCGGAAACCCCAGCGAAACATAGTCGAAAATCGGCGAGCGGCGTGGACCCACCGCTACCGCAAACGCAAGTCCCGGCGGCGATCGGCCTCGGTCAATGCGACGCGGCAGAAGCTGGCGGCGATCGCGACGACGTCCTCGACGGTTTGCGGATATTGCTTCGAGACCCAGCGCAGCGCGATCGAGATGACCGCGCCGACCATGCCGGTCGAGAGCAGCGTCGCAGCCGCGCCCCTGTCTCCGTGTTTTGCATCGAGCACCGGCGGCACCAGGATGTCGCTGAAGACACGCCCGGCGTCGAGCTTGACGGCATCGACCGCCGGGCTGATGCCGGAGATTTCCAGCAGGAAGACCCGTGCCGGCTTCGGATGCTCCTTCAGCCGGGTAAAATACAGCGTCAGCGCGGCGTGCAGTCTTGCTTCGGCATCGTCGCCGGCGGCCGCCGCGGCAGCCGTCATTTCCTCGTGCAGATGGCCGACGACATGGTTGTAGGCGGCAATCAGCAGCGCTTCGCTGTTGGCAAAGGACTCGTAGAAATAGCGCTCGGTGAGCTCAGCGGCCTCGCAGATCGCCTTCACCGTCGCGCTGCGATAGCCGACCTCGCCATAGACCTCGATCGCCGCGTCGATCAGCTTCAGCCGCCGCTCGCTGCGGCGCTCCTCGGCGTCCATGCCGCCATAGAGGCGGGCTTTCCGGCTGCTTGCCATGAAAAGTGTATTGACACGAGCCATTGTCAGATGTCAAGCTATCTGACAATAAGGATTGTCAATTCTGCCACGGGAGGCTCAGGGCATGTCCGCTCAGTTCGACGTGTTGATCGTGGGTGCCGGCTTGTCAGGCATTGGCGCCGGCTACCATCTGCAGACCAACTGTCCGGACCGCAGCTACGCCATTCTCGAAGGCCGCGATTGCATCGGCGGGACCTGGGACCTGTTCCGCTATCCCGGCATCCGCTCCGACTCCGACATGTACACGCTCGGCTATTCGTTCCGGCCGTGGACTGCGCCGAAGGCGATCGCCGACGGGCCGTCGATCCTGAACTATGTGCGCGAGACCGCGCGCGCCTATGGCATCGACAAGAAGATCCGCTTCAACCACCGCGTCGTGCGCGCCGACTGGTCGTCGGCCGACTCGCAG
>NZ_JASGSR010000233.1:0-4612 GCF_040446015.1 Bradyrhizobium sp. INPA03-11B | reverse complement strand
TACTTGGTCTCCATCGGCGTGGCGTTGCGGCCGCGCAGCACGATATCGAAGCGGTAGCACAGCGCCCATTCCGGCTTCGTGTTCTCCAAGTCGAACGATGAGATCATCCGCGCCCGCGCCTTCTCGTCCGTCACCGAATTGAAGATCGGGTCGAACGGGAACAAGGGATCGCCCGGAAAATACATCTGCGTGACGAGGCGCGAGACGAACGAGTGCCCGAACACCGAGAAGTGGATATGCGCCGGCCGCCAAGCGTTGTGATGATTGCCCCAGGGATAGGCGCCGGGCTTGATGGTGATGAACTTGAAGGAACCGCTCGCATCGGATTGCGTCCGGCCGGCACCGGTGAAGTTGGGATCAAGGGGCGCCGGGTGCTGGTCGACGACGTGGATATAGCGGCCGCAGGCATTGGCCTGCCACAGCTCGACCAGCGTGTTGGGCACGCCGCGGCCGTCCTCGTCGAGCACATGACCATGCACGATGATCCGCTCGCCGAGCGGCTCGCCCTTGGCCTGGATGGTGAGATCGTTGTCGTGTGCGCGCACGGTCTCATGACCATAGACCGGCCCGGTCAGCTCCGAGAGCGTGTGCCGCATCGGGATCAAAGGCTTCTGCGGCGAACGTTTGATCGCGCTCCGGTAGGCCGGAGACAGACGCGCGGGATGGACGCTGTTCGAAGCGACCGGATAGATCAATGTCATGTGCTTGCTCCAGCCAGATTGGGGCGCATGTGCCCGTGTCAGGCCGGCGCCGTGAACTCATACGAAATGCGGCCGGCCGGCAGATAGAACAGCGCGATGACCGCGCCGCCTCGCACCTCGGGATAATGCCGGCTGCCGGGATCCGGCGCGGTCCAGCCCGGTCCTTGCCAGCCCTGCAGCCCCTTCAACTCGGCGCCCTTGTCGAGGGGAACGACGAGGTTGAGTTCGCCATAGGGGTGACCGTGATACTGCCCGCGCAGCACGTCATGATCGTCCTCGTCCCTGAAGCGGCGCGGATCGGCGCTGTTCATGTAGACCGCGGTGATGCTGAACTGGAACGTCTCGGGGACCGGCTCGAGGATGCGGCTGCGCCGATAATTCGGGCCCTCCACCTCCTGGTTCGCGGCCCAGCCCTCCTCGACTCCCATTTTGATGAGGCGGGCGAGATCCTGGTAGAGCGCGCTTTGCTCTCCGTAGGTCTCGTTGAGCCAGCGCTCCATCGCCGCGCTCGGCGTCATGTCCTTGACTTCGCGCAGAAACGGAATGCTGCGTTCGATAAGCTGTTCACGGCTTCCCATGGCTGTCTCCTGTTCTAATCCTCAAAACCCTTGAAGGAGGCGAACGCCTCCAGATCCGCGCGCGGCATCAGCCGCGCTCTCCCGCGCTCCCTGGGGTGACCCATCGAGATCCCGCAGGCCACCATCTGCTCCGCCGGGATCGACAACGCCGGTCGCAAGATGCGGTGATACCTGGCGAAGGTTTCCTGCGGGCAGGATTGCAGCCCGCGTCCGACCGCCGCCAGCATCACGTTCTGGATGAACATGCCGAGATCGAGCCAGCTGCCCATCGCGAGGCGACGATCGATGGTGACGATCAACCCGACCGGCGCACCGAAGAACGCGAAGTTCTTTGCGGTCTGCCGGCTCCGCGCCGCGGTGTCGCTTTGCGCGATACCGAGCGAGTCGTAATACAATCGGCCGAACTCCTGGCGGCGGCCGAGATACGGCTCCGGGAACTCGCTGGCGTAGTATTGATATTCGGAGACGTGCTCGCTCGGCTCCGTCTCGAACGCGTGCAGCAGCGCAGCCGACACTTCGGTCTTGGCGGCGCCCGCGAGCACATAGACGTGCCAGGGCTGGATGTTGGCGCCGCTCGGCGCGAACCGCGCCACGCGCAGGATCAGCTCCACGGTCGATCGCGGGACGGGGCTACCGGAGAACTCACGGCACGAGAGCCGACCGGCGATCGCCTCGTCGATCGGATTGCGCGCAACGCCGCGCGCTGCGTCCCGATCGATCACGACTTCTTCACAAGCGGACATCCGCCGTCCTCCATCGATCTGAAGGCCTCGTCCCCCGGGATCGTGGCCAGAAGCTGGTAGTAGTCGAACTGATACTTCGACTCCTCCGGAGCCTTGACGCGGAACAGATACATGTCGCGAACCAGCCGGCCGTCCGGACGGATCTTGCCGTTGCGGGTCATGAAGTCGTTGACCGGCAGTTCGCGCATCTTGGCGGCGACGGTTGGCCCATCGAGCGTGCCTGCGGCTTCGACCGCCTTGAGATAGTGCGTGACCGCGCCATAGGTGCCGGCATGGATCATGGACGGCACTTTCCCGGTCTTCTCGATGTAGCGCTTCGACCAGGCGCGCGTCTCATCGTTGAGATCCCAGTAGAAGGCCGAGCTGAGCATCAGGCCTTGCGCGCTCTGCAGCCCGAGACTGTGGATGTCGTTGATGAAGACGAGCAGGCCGGCAAGGTTCTGGCCGCGCGTCACGCCGAACTCGCCCGCCTGCTTCACGGCATTGACGAAGTCGCCGCCGGCGTCGGCGAGCGCGATCACGTCCGCCTTGGAGGCCTGCGCCTGCAGCAGGAAGGACGAGAAATCTGGCGTGTTGATCGGGTGCTTCACGGCACCGACCACCTTGCCGCCGGTGGCATCGATCACCTTGCGGCTGTCGGCCTCGAGCTGCACGCCGAGCGAATAATCGGCAGACAGAAAGAACCAGGATTTTGCGCCGAGACGCGAAATCGCCTTCGTCGTGCCCTGCGACAGCGCGTAAGTGTCGTAGGTCCAGTGGATGCCGGTCGGCGAGCACTCGTCGCCGGTCAGGCGGGAGGTCGCCGCACCAGTCGCAAGAAAGAGCTTCTTCTTGTCGCGGGTGATGCCCTGCACGGCGAGTGCGACGGCGGAGTTCGGCACATCGAGGATCGCCTCGACATTCTCGTTCTCCAGCCACCGCCGCGCGATCGTTGCGCCGATGTCGGCCTTGTTCTGGTGATCTCCCGCGA
This sequence comes from Bradyrhizobium sp. INPA03-11B, assembly GCF_040446015.1. NCBI lineage: Bacteria > Pseudomonadati > Pseudomonadota > Alphaproteobacteria > Hyphomicrobiales > Nitrobacteraceae > Bradyrhizobium > Bradyrhizobium sp. INPA03-11B. The sequence goes on along the minus strand of NZ_JASGSR010000233.1, from coordinate 1,620 downwards.
CGATCTCGATCGGGCGCCCGAGCACCTTGCCCTTGAAATCGTCGACCGCCATTTGGGCTGCGACGACCGAGCCCGGGCCGCCATTGTCGGCGTAGAGCGACGACATATCGGTCAGCACGCCGAGCCTGACCGGCCCGTTCTGCGCGAGCGCAGGCGCCGCAAATGTCATGAGCGCCAGCGCCAATCCGAGCGACTTGCGCGCGCCACCATGGACCGAATTCACCGAGATATTCATCGTGTTGTTTCCTCCCAACCCGGCGCCGGCAATCTTGGCCAGAACGCTGGATTGCGGAAGTGAAAGTCTTGCAGGGTGATCCTGAACCGGCTTCAGAACGCCGACGGCGGCGATGCGGCGATATGCTTCCCGCATGCCGATCGGTTGCATCAGCCGAGCGCCTGGCCTTAACTGCGTGCGCGCGCAGAATTTTGTAGAGGCGTGCGATCCGCTACCGACGGGACTCTCATCGTGTCCGTTTCCTTCAAGACATTGGACCTGAACCTGCTCAAGGTGTTCGACGCCGTCATGGAGGAGCGCAGCGTGCTGCGGGCCAGCCAGAAAGTCGCGCTGAGCCAATCCGCGGTGAGCCACTCGCTGGCGCGGCTGCGCGAAATGCTCGACGACGAATTGTTCGTTCGCACCGCCACCGGCATGCAGCCGACGGCGCGCGCGTTGACGATGGCCCCGCAGGTTCGCCAGGCGCTGCGATCGCTGGAAGCCGCCGTCGAGCTGCCGACTTTCGCTCCGGCGGCCTCGACCAAGTCGTTCACGCTGGCCGCCAACGACTTCACCACGATGGTACTGGCGCCGCCGCTGCTGAAGATTCTCGGTCGCGAGGCTCCGGCGATCGACCTCACGATCAAGCCGGTGACACGGATCGATCTGGCCGAGCAGATCGACCTCGGCCGGATCGACGTCGCCATCGGCGTGTTCTCATCGCCGCCGAGTCGCTTCCGCACGGCACTGCTGTTCGAATATGACGACGTGCTGATCGTCGGCAAAAAGCGCAAGCTCGGCCGGCTCGACAACGCGAAGCTAGCCAGCCTGCCGCTGGTCGTCGTCTCCTTTGGCGGCGAGCAGGAAGGTGCGATCGGCGGCTTCATCTCCGAGCGCGGGCTTGCCCGCCGTTCGGAGATGTACGACCGCCCTGCGCTGGAACGGGCGCTGTCCGACAGCGACCGGCCGCCGCGGATCGCGGTCTCACTGCCGCATTTCCTCGCGCTGCCCGCGTTGCTGATCGATTCCGAACTCGCCGCGATCGTTCCGCGGCCGCTGGCGCGTGCGCTCGAGGCGGCGCATGCGATCACGACTTGTGAGCTGCCTTACACCACGACGCCCGTGGAGGTTCGATTGCTGTGGCACGAACGCGTCGAAAACGAGCCATCGCACGAATGGCTTCACGAAGTGCTCCGGCGCGCCACCGAAGAGCTCAGGCGCGGCGGCTAGCAGTTAGATGGCTAGACGTCGAAGAACACGGTCTCGTTGTCGCCCTGGAGATGGATGTCGAACGTGTAGGCGTTGCCTGCGCCGCGCTCCGCAATCAAGGTCGCGCGGCGATCGGCCGGCACCAGCGCGAGGGTGGAGTCAGCGGCGTTGCCGGCTTCGTCGTCGAAGTAGATCCG
>NZ_JASGSR010000232.1:0-4933 GCF_040446015.1 Bradyrhizobium sp. INPA03-11B | reverse complement strand
AAAGAATCCAGTTCCAACAGCTTGGCAACACCCCTCCGCCGCCATATGCGATTCCCCTACCCTTGCGGGGGAGGGTTAGGGAGAGGGGTACCACACGGCGTACTCTTTCCATTCGTCTTTCACGAGCAGGCGTGGCGCACTGTTATAGCGACGCCCATCGTCGATGATCTCGCCCGGGGCTCACCCCTCTCCCCACCCTCCCCCGCAAGGGGGGAGGGAGCCTGACGAGCGTGCTCACCTTACGAAGTTGGGCCATGCGCGAGAGAAAACGCGCCGCTAAGCTTTCGTAGCCTCCTTCTTCTCAGCCGCCTTCTTCTCCACCGCCCCGCCCTTGCCTTCCGTCTCCAGCGCCGCGCGGACGCGCTTGAATTCGCTGAGGTCCGCCTTGTCGACCTCGGGGAATCTCAGATCGAGCCGGTCGAGCGCGTTGACGATGGTCGAACCGATCACGACGCGGGCGAACCATTTGTGATCGGCGGGCACGATGTGCCAAGGCGCGTCCTTGGTCGCGGTGTGGTGGATCATGTCCTGATAGGCCGCCTGGTACTTGGCCCATAGCTGCCGTTCGGAAATGTCGGCCATGGAAAACTTCCAGTTCTTGGCCGGCTCCTCGAGCCGGTCGAGGAAGCGCTGGCGCTGCTCCTCCTTGGAGACGTGCAGGAAGAATTTCAGGATCATGGTGCCGTTGCGCGACAGATAGCGCTCGATCGCGGAGATGTCCTCGAAGCGCTCGCGCCAGATGTTCTTGGTCACCAGCTTTTTCGGGAGCTTCTGCTTGCCGAGCACCTCGGGATGCACCCGCACCACCAGGCACTCCTCGTAATAGGAGCGGTTGAAGATGCCGATGCGGCCGCGCTCCGGCAGCGCGATCATGGCGCGCCACATGTAGTCGTGGTCGAGTTCCCGGCTCGACGGCTGCTTGAAGGAGGAGACCTCGCAGCCCCGCGGATTGACGCCCTCGAACACGCTCTTGATCGCACTGTCCTTGCCCGCCGCGTCCATGCCCTGGAAGATCAGCAGCAGCGACCAGCGATCCTGGGCGTAGAGCTTCTCCTGGAAATCGTTGAGCCGCTTGCGGTTGGCCTCGATGATCTTGCCGCCGGCGTCCTTGTCGATGCCGCCCTTCTCGGCGGTCGGGTACGACTTCAGGTGAAATTCGCCACTCCCGTCGAAGCGGAACGGCGCGACGTAGGGTTTCAGTTCATCGGCGAGCGATGGGGACGGTTTGCTGCTCATGGCCTCTCGACGGCTTGCGTGGCGATTTGATCCGGTCGATCACGCTACCAAGAATGCCCTTGGGCAGGAAGATGATGAAGAGCACCAGCAATATGCCGTAGACCAGATTGTCCCAGCCGACAGCCTTGGTACCGAACGAGATGCGCAGCACCTCGGCCAGCACGATGGTGATGACGGCGCCGACCGTCGGCCCCAGCGCGACATAGACACCGCCGACGATCGCCGCGAACACCATCTGCAGCGAAACCGCGATGCCGCTCACGGTGTCCGGCGAGATGAACATCTGGTACTGGCAGTAGAGCGCGCCCGACAGCGCGGTCATCAGCGCGCTGATCAGGGTGATCTTGAGCTTCTCGGCGGTGACGTTGACGCCGGCGGCGGCCGCGGCGTCCTCATCCTCCGAGATCGCCTCCATGGCATGGCGGATCATGCTGCGGTCGATCGCGCGCCAGATCACGAGACCGGCGACCCAGACCGCGAGGGCGATCAGGTACCAGGTGGTCTTGTCGTCGAATTGCAGCGCGAACAGGCCCTTGCCGCTTTGGGCGCGCTGCGGCGTGTAGCCGAGCGAGCCGCCGGTGTAGTCGCGGGTCGCGGTGATGACCTGCAGCACGATGCCGGACAGCGCCAAGGTCACCAGCACGAAATAGTGCCCGGTGATGCGGAAGCGGAAGCAGGGATAGGCGACAACAAGCGCGAGCACGCCCGCGGTCGCCATGCTCAGGGGGATGCCGATCCAGGGCGAGACGCCGAGGTGATTCCAGAGCAGCGCGGTGACATAGGCGCCGATCCCCATGAAGCCGCCATGGCCGAGCGAGACCAGGCCGAAGCGTCCCATGATCGACCACGACGTATAGGCGAACGACCAGATCAGGATCAGCACCAGCACGTGCAGATGATAGGGATCGCGGTGCACGAAGGGCAGCGCGACGAGCGCAATCAGCGCGATGATCCAGAAGGCAACTTGCCTGTTCACGAGCGCCTCGCCAAGAGGCCCGCGGGCCGGATGAACATCATGACGATGAAGAAGGCGAACGCCAGCACATAGCCCCATTCGAGATCGGAGAACAGGCCGCCGAGCGAGATGATCTCGGCGAACACGAAGGCGGCGATGAAGCCGCCGATGAAATTGCCGAGCCCGCCGAGCACGCAGATCAGGAAGGTGATCGGCCCGAACGACAGGCCGACGAACGGATGCACGTCATATTGCAGCACCAACAGACACGCGGCGAGGCCGGCGAGCCCGCCGCCGATCGCCGAGGTGACGAGATAGATGCGCTTGGGATCGACGCCCATCAGCGGCATGATCTGGCGGTCCTGCGCGATGGCGCGGATCGCGGTGCCGGTGAAGGTGCGGGTCAGGAACAGATAGACGCCGATCATGCCGACCAGCGCGGCCGCAAACGACAGCAACCGCGCGTAACTGAAATTCATCTCGCCGAGCGCCAGCACCGGCAAGCGGATGCCGAGATTGCGGAAGTCGATGCCGAAGGCGACGGTGGCAAAGCTCTGCAGGATGAACAGCACGCCGCCGGTGGCGAGCAGCTGGTTGATCGGCGGTGCGGTCAGCAGCGGCGCGATGACGAAGAAGTGCAGCGCGGCCCCGAGCAGCGCCACCAGCAGGATGACCAGCGGCGCGGCGGCCCAATACGGCAGATGGAAGACCTGTACCAGATAGTACATGCCGTACATGCCGATCATCACGAGCTCGGCGTAGCAGATCCAGGTCACGTCGATGACGCCGAAGATCAAATTGAGCCCGAGCGCCAAGAGCGCCAGCACGCCGCCGAGCAGGATGCCGTTGATGACGGCCTCCAGCAGGTAGATGTCGAAGATGTCGAGGAAGGATTGCATGGCTGCCTCTCTCTTACCTCTCCCCGTCGGGGAGAGGTCGGCGCGTAGCGCCGGGGGAGGGCAACAGGTCCCACGAGAGAGCGTAACCCCTCACCCGGATCGCATCTAGCGATGCGATCCGACCTCTCCCACAAGGGGAGAGGTGAACCGCCGATGCCGCAACACTTTCCGATATCGTCATCATCCCCTACACCCCCAAATACGCCTGCTTGATGGTGTCGCTGGCCGCGAGCTCCGCTGCCGTGCCGGCGGCGCGGATGCTGCCGGCCTCCAAGAGATAGGCGCGATCGACCACGCGCAGCACCTGCTGCACGTTCTGCTCGACGATCAACACCGTCAGCCCTGAGGCGCGGATGCGCTTGACCAGCTCGAACACCTGCTGCACCACGACCGGCGCGAGCCCGGCCGAGGGCTCATCGAGCAACAGCAGTTTCGGGTTCGACATCAGCGCGCGGCCGATCGCGCACATCTGCTGCTCGCCGCCCGACATGGTGCCGGCCATCTGCTGCAGGCGCTCCTTGAGCCGGGGGAACAGCTCGAACACGAACTCCAGCCGTTCGGTATAGTGCGCGCGGGCACCCGGCATGTAGGCGCCCATCTTCAGATTGTCCGCCACGGTGAGCCGCGGAAACAGCCGGCGGTTTTCCGGCACATGCGCGATCCCGAGACTGACGATGCGATGCGCAGGCGTCGCGGCGACGTCGGTGCCTTCCATGGCGATCGTGCCGCTGATCGGGCGGATCAAGCCGGAGATCACGCGCATCAGAGTGGTCTTGCCGGCGCCGTTCGGGCCGATCACGCCGACCGCCTCGCCCGCCTTGACGTCGAGGCTGACGTCGAACAGCGCCTGGAAGCTGCCATAGCCCGCATCGATCGATTTCAGCTCCAGCATGCCGTTCACGCCCCGATCCGGCGGCGCGCTTGCGCCGCGGCCGCCGCCGCAAGGCTCGCGTCCGCGTCGGTGCCGAGATAGACCTCGATCACCCGGGCATCGCCGGCAACATCCGCCGGCAGGCCCTCGGCGATCTTCTCGCCGTGATCCAGCACCATCACGCGGTCGACCACGCGCATCAACACGCCCATGATGTGCTCGACCCAGATGATGGTGATGCCGAGCTCGTCGCGGATCCGGCGCAGCATGTCGGCGGCCTGGTCCATCTCGGCCTCATCGAGCCCGCCGAGGCTTTCATCGGCGAGCAGAAGCTTTGGCCCGGTGGCGAGCGCCTTTGCCAGTTCGAGCTTCTTCAATCCGGCGGCGCCGAGGCCCTCGACGCTGGCATGGCGATCGGTCGGCAGCCCAACCATCGCCAGCGCGCGCTCGGCCGCCTCCTCGGCCTTGGCGCGGCTGTGACGGCCCTGGCCGTAGAAGCCGGCGAGCACGACGTTCTCGAAAATGCTGAGGCGATGGAACGGCCGCGGGATCTGGAAGGTGCGGCCGATGCCGCCGACGATGATCCGGTGCGGCGCAAGGCCCGCGATCTCGCGGCCGTCGAACAGGATCGAGCCCTCGGTCGGCGGCAAGGTGCCGGAGAGCATGTTGAAGATCGTGCTCTTGCCGGAGCCGTTCGGGCCGATCAGGCCGAGGATCTCGCCCTGCTCGACGCGGAACGACACGTTGTTGACGGCGCGAAAGCCGCCAAACCGCTTGACCAGGCCTTCTACGGCGAGCACGGCGTCCCTTTCGCAGCGCTAGAGCAAGATAGAGTCAGGCGGAAACAACCTGGCCGCAGACTCGCTGCACCTCTCCCGCTTGCGGGGGAGGTCGGAGCGCATCGAAGATGCGATCCGGGTGGGGGCTCTCTCCACGATACGATTCGTGGAGAGAGCCCCCACCCCAACCCAC
>NZ_JASGSR010000231.1:0-4970 GCF_040446015.1 Bradyrhizobium sp. INPA03-11B | reverse complement strand
ATGCAGCATAGACACCGACCACGCCGCCTGCGACGGCGCCGCTGTTGGCATTGTTCGGCGCCTGAACGCCGCCAATCGACGAATAAACTGAGCCGCCAGCGCCGTTACCCGAGTAGCTATCTGTCGTCCAGGTGAACACGCCGTCGAAGTAGGTCCGGACCACGCCGTACTCGGTCGCGGTGCGGGTATCAACATTGAGATCTTCACGCGAACGACTGGTGTAGACGTTGCTCAGGCGATTATGTGCAGCGGCAACACCACTATAGGCGCCAGCGAAGACACTGTTGGAACCGAGTACCAGTTCCGCGCGCAAGTAGCCACCGAGCTTGATACAAGTATCTGTGCCAGGGACGTAGTAAAACCCGGCACCGTACAGCGAACAGATCTTCACATACTCGACAGCCTTCGCCTTCACGGGAAGATCAGCTGCCTGCACTCCTCCTGTCGCGATCACTCCCGCCGCCGAGCCAAGGATCAGACCCCTTAAAACACTCATTGAAATCTCCAACTGTTCCTCCGATCAAGCTGCCTGCGCCCCATTTCCGAGATAACCTCGTTTCGCCAGCTTCACGCTTGATCGGTGAACCGTCGCTGGATATGCGCAACGAATGGGTCTCCCCCTACTCGCAAAAAACAGCCTGGCAAATTCGCCAACGATTGTTCGGACGAACACGGTACGCTAACGGACCAACGGAAATGCGCGAGCCAACAGTGTGCTCTCGGCACATCAGATTGGAACGGCTTCGTACAATGGCTACGAACCGGACCGGCAGTTTGCCGGACTCGTCGGCATCGAACATCGGTGCATGAACGAGCCGATTAAGTAAGGCTTCAATGCTCCAATCGACGACGACCGTGCCGGCGACGCCACGTCGCTCGCGTAGAACGCGACCTCACAAACGACCGATGTTCACCAAACGAAAACTGACCGGCCTACCTGCACAAATGTGCCGGGACGGCTCTGTTGAAGACTTCGGTTCGCGAAGCAAGCGGCATACGCGCAATGTCAGGACTATGACGACGCTACAATCTCAAGCATGGGATTGCTGCCTTCAGTCGTTCACCCACACGGCCTATCGGTGGGCCTCACAGATAATTCTCCTGCAGCAACACGCCCTCTGCTCAAGCCGGTGGAGGTCTCGCACCTGAAGTGCGCCACGGGTCTTGACTATCAATCCGTCTCTTTCGAACCGCGTAAGCACTTCCGTTATTCCCGCCCGACGCATTCCCAGTATTGTGGAGAGATCTTCGTGTGTGATCGGAACGACGCTGCTCTGTCCCGCTCGACAGGCAAGGCATAGCCAACAGGCCAGTCTTTCCTCGAGCCGGTGACGTACGCCACATAAAGCGACTTGTGAACTGTGAACAAGAAGCGCCTGCACATGTTGCAGCACTCGCACTCTTAGCTGAGGCAGTTCAAGCATCGCGCGCTTGAGATCCCCAGCGCCAATTCTCAGAACATTGCACGGGGTGACTGCGACTGATTGATGTGCGGGATAGTCAATCCCCAATGCGATGGAGGCACCAACCACGCCGTAAAAACCGATCAGGGCTGTCTCCATCGGATACCCGGCTGCAAGGGTACGCTGTGAGACGATGCCAGACTCGACGAAGCTCACAAATTCGATTGGCCGATTCTGATATTGAAGGACTGTCCTCTCCCTGAACGAGGTCCGAACCAGCAGCGGTCGAACAGCCTCAAACTCGTCGTGAGGCAAACCCGCCAAGATCGCATTTCTCACAACCACACGTTTTGTCGGACCGACGAACGGCTTTTCACCAAGACTGCGACGATCGCGGTCTTGCCACGTCTGGATTGCTGTCCCTCCGCTACGTTTGAACATACGCCTCATCCATAGGGTCACACTTGCGTATCTTCAGCGCCCCGGGGTACAGGTCACCACGCTGCAGTTTCAGCTCTCCAGTCGGAGCTCGGCACGAACCACAACCGAACCTCCGTCACATTGCGGTTCGAGCATCGTTGCAGCGATCTCAAACCTGCGTCTAACCGGCAGATTGGAGAGGCGCGGCATCTTCGTGCGCTTGCTGCAATCGTACGACCCGCCCGTAGCCGCGTAATCCCGACAGCAGCAAGACAATCCCTATCAGGCCTGAGCCGATCACAGTCACGGCTATCGAATAACGCAAGCCATCCGTTGCCGGGAAAAGACGGTCCGTCAACACTCCCGCAAGATAAGGACCGAGCGAGTTCGTAATGAGCCCGGTTGCCAGCGTCAGAAGCCCCGTGATTCTAGCTCTCAGTTGCCGCGGCACGACTTCTGCAATTGCGGTGTAACCGCAGACCGGCGTGAAGAACGTCCAGAAGAAAGCAACCATCAACATCCCCAGGCTCGCAGTTTCAGAAGGAACGAGCAGTGCCGTTGAACTACAAGCGACAAACACAACCCCGCCAAATGCGGCAAGCAGGAAAGGCGCGTTGGTACCGACCCGCTCGCGAAACCCGCTCGCGAACCGCCCCACGAGGAGACACCCCACAACCGCGGCAGCATTGCAAGTCAGCGCAATGCTCAAACCTGCCGTTCCAGCGGCCCACCCATGAACTCGCTCGAAAAAGGGGATCACCCAGAGGTTGAGTGTGTAACCGCCCATCGTGAGGAACGGCACGCCGATAAGAATCGCGGCCGACACTGCTGGATGCGACGCAATGTATGCCGCGACCCCGCCGTCATGGGCATGCACCAACGTCTTGTGGCCGTCACCGTCGCCCAGATCGCGAAGCATCACCAGCGACAGCAAGGCAAGTGCCAGCCCCAGCACGCCGGCCGCCAGAAACAGCGTCTGCCATGGTTCCAGCGACCCAAACGGAAAGCTGATTGGCTCGCGTCCAATGTGAGCGAGCAAGCCGCCCCCAAGCAGATTAATCAACATTATTCCGAGCGCACCGGCGCCTAGATAGACTCCAAACGCCCGGGCCCTTCTTTCGGGGCCGTAGGTGTCGCTTAGCAAGGAAACCGCGAGCGGGTGAAGCAACGCCTCGCCCACACCGACCCCTGCCCGCGCAACAAACAACCACCAAAACGACGGCGCCAGGGCCGTCCCGGCAGTTGCCACACTCCAGAATGCGACGGCGGAAGGCAGGACGAGCCTGCGCGGCAGCCGATCGACAATGAATGCGCCGACGGGACTGAAAACAGCATAGCTTGCGGCGAACGCGATGCCGGCCAAAAGTCCGAGCTCTGAATCAGTGAGCAGATAAGCGGCCTTGATGGGCTTCATTACCAGACCGAAAATCACCCGATCAGCGAAGCCAAGCATGTATGCCAGAAACAGCAGGCTTAGCACGACCCGCGCTGAAGCTCTTGATCGCGACCCCATGGCCTCAGTTTCCCTGCCCGACGCGTGAGCCACCAGCCCGGCAAATGCATGGTCGGGCATTTGTCGCAGGCATTGGCGTCCAGAGGGGCGCAAGCCAGGCACGCGCGCCGACGGCCATGGCCAAACTGGCCCAAAATGCTTTCGACAAGGCAATCGCTCGCGCGAGCGAGTTCGTATGCACAGCACAATCCTCCCTGCTCAGGCAGCTCTTGCCACCGAACATCTAATTATATTATTATCATATCATTATGATGTTTCGGCCGACAGTCAAGTGGTTAGCCGCCCGCCCGGAAGCGACCAGCGCGACGCACCTTCCCGAATCGAGGCTTCTTGTTGAAAATCCGCTAGATTAGGGCTCAGATGAAAGCTGCCGTCCTGTTCGAGACAAAGACGCCGTTCCTTGCCAACGCTCGGAAGGCGCCCGGGTGCCTGCCCGCTGCACAACCCCGGAACTCTGTCGGTGTGATACCGATTTCACTGAGCGTCGCGATCCGAGGGCCCCATCGGCCTGAGAATGTCGCAAGTCCTGCGATCGACAATCCTGACCTCAATCATCGCGCTCGACGACGGTCGATCGTTCGCACAACACCTCATTCGGGCAATTGCCTACTCCATCGAACTCGATGCGAGCATTTGCGGCATGCGAGTTATCAGGCAAGCCTCCACGGTTCAATCAGATACAGGAGCTTTCGATACCTTTCCTTCCCTGAGGAACACGCACATTTTCTAGACGGATACCACGATGCGTCGGGTCCTTCAGGCGTTTGTTGATCAGCTTGCTGATAGTACTGATTTGGACGATCTGGGAAAGAGTATGGCTGCGACCACAGCAGCGCTTAACCTGTCCTGCTTCGCCTATCTTTCCATGCCGCGGACACCGAACACGGCGCCGGTGCTGATCTCAAACTATCCCTCAACCTGGACTTCGCACTATTTGCGAAGACAATATGAACGCATAGATCCTGTAATCGTTCAGGCGTTTCACCACCCCGAGCCCTTCCGATGGGGCCATGGTATCGGGCCAGCAACCAACTCACTTCCGGAACGCGAACTCTTCGAGGAAGCCGCTCAATTCGGTATCCGTTGTGGCTTCACGATTCCGGTGCACGACAGGCATGGAGCCATCGCAGCCGTTACATTTGCGGCAGACGAACGTCGCTCTTCGTTTGAGCGGTCAATCGAGACGCATACGCATGTGCTGCAGCTAATTGCTATGTATTTCCACGCGCATGCCCGGCGCAATGACATATCTGACAGGTTGACAGGCGGTATAGCGCTATCGCGCCGCGAACTCGAATGTCTCACGTGGGCCGCGGAGGGCAAATCAGCCTGGGAAACCGGATCCATCATGGGGATCTCACGTCATACGGTGGCGTTCCATCTGGATAACGCCAAAGCCAAGCTGGGCGTTCGTACGACCATTCAGGCCGTCGCGCGCCTGGCCGCAGCCCTCCGTACTTCCTAGTCCTCGAACAGATGCCGTCACCTCCGTAGTTGAGGAGGATGCAAATCTACCGGGCCTGCCTTCAATACAAACGGCTGTCGTATTGGAGGCACTTCATGATGCAGATCATCACATCCGAATTCTACGGGGCTTTCTCCGAAGAGCTTTCGGAAATGCACCGGCTTAGATA
>NZ_JASGSR010000230.1:0-5576 GCF_040446015.1 Bradyrhizobium sp. INPA03-11B | reverse complement strand
AACCAACAGGCCGCTCGCGAGCGCGCTTCTATATCGCGCCGTAGCGAGCGGGCGGCCGGCCCGTTACCCCATCTACGAAGCCATCACCGTCATCCTGAGGTGCGAGCGAAGCGAGCCTCGAAGGATGAATCGGCCCCGCTGGTGGCCGTCGATCCTTCGAGACGCCGCTCCGCGGCTCCTCAGGATGACGGGACTTCATCCGGGCTACAAGGCGCCCGACTGCCGGCAAAACCCGTCCCAACCCGCGCCGTATCTGCTAGAGAGTTTCATCATAGGCGAAAAACAACACGGCGTTGCGATGGCTGGCGGCAGCGAGATCTTCTACGGCGGCATTCCGGTGTTTCGCGGCTTCGCGCGCCTGATGGATCCGGCGCTGTATGCGCCGCTGCCGGATGACTGGGCGGTCGGCGTCGCCGACATCGTCGAGTCGACCAAGGCGATCGCGGCGCAGCGCTACAAGGCGGTCAACATGGCCGGCGCCGCGGTGGTCGCTTCCGTCACCAATGCGCTCGACGGCCGCGAATTCCCCTTCGTGTTCGGCGGCGACGGTGCGAGCTTCGCGGTCGCGCCCGCCGATCTCGAGAAAGCGCGCGAGGCGCTGGCTGCGACCGCGCGCTGGGTGCGCGACGACCTCGATCTGGTGCTGCGGGTGGCGCTGATGCCGATGTCGGCGATCCGCGCCGCGGGTGCCGATGTGCGTATCGCGCGCTTCGGGCCGTCGGCCAATCTCTCCTACGCGATGTTCACTGGCGGCGGTCTTGCCTATGCCGACGCCGCGATGAAGCGCGGCGAGTTCGCGGTCGATCCGGCGCCGCCGGGCACGCAGCCCGATCTGTCGGGGCTATCCTGCCGTTTCGAGGTGATGCCATCGGCGCGTGGCGTCATTCTCTCGGTGCTGGTGTTGCCGGCGAAGGGCGCCGATCCGGCTTCTTTCCGCAAGGTGATCGAGGACATCGTCGTGCGCGTCGAGAAAAGCCCCGATGCGGGACGGCCGGTGCCGCCGGGCGGCCCGCCGCTGCGCTGGCCGCCGCAGGGGCTGGAATATGAAGCGCGCGCGCGGCGCGGTGGCTCGCTCGCGCTGCGGCGTGCGGTCGTGCTCGCGTTCACGCTGTGGGCCTATACGCTGATGCGGTTCAACATCCCGATCGGCAAATTCGTGCCAAAGACCTATGTGCGGCAGCTGGTCGAGAATTCCGACTTCCGCAAGTTCGACGACGGCTTGCGCATGATCCTGGATTGCACGCCGGAGCTTGCCGCGGATATCGAGCAGCGCCTCGTCGTCGCAGCCGCGCAGGGCATCGTGCGCTACGGCCTGCATGAACAGGATGCCGCGATGATGACCTGCTTCACGCCGTCGGTGATGCGCGCCGACCACGTCCACTTCATCGACGGCGCCCGCGGCGGTTACGCCTCGGCCGCCACCGTGCTCAAGGCACGCGCGGCGTAGCCAGCGGTTGCTTTTCTAACCTCTCCCCGCTCTTCTGCGGGGAGAGGTCGGAACGCATCGCGAGATGCGTTCCGGGTGAGGGGCATGGCAATGCGCGGCCGCAAAGAGGGTATCCATCCGACTCGCGAGACGACTGCGCGCCAATCAAACGGATGCGGAGATCGCGCTTTGGAAACACCTGCGCAATCGTCAGATCGACGGCCACAAGTTTGCGCGGCAGGTCCCGATCGGAAACTACATCTGCGATTTCGCCTGCCGCGAGAAGCGACTCGTCATCGGGGTCGATGGCGGTCAGCATGCGGACTCGGCGGCAGATGCGATCCGTGACCGCTATCTGGCCGACGAGGGATATCGCGTACTTCGCTTCTGGAACAATGAGGTTCTCGAGAATATCGAGGGGGTGCTGACTACAATTGAGGCCGCGCTATGCGGATAGAGCCCCTCACCCCAACCCTCTCCCCGCAAGAGCGGGGCGAGGGAGCGCAGTCCCGCTGCGGTTATTACTCCGCTAGAAATTACCGTCCGACCCGCGTCCAGGTCTCGCCGCCGCATAGCGCGCCAACGCAGCCTTCGACGCGCAGCGTGCTCTCGCCGGTGACCGAGACGCTGCTCGCATAGGTGCCGCCATCGTCGGCATTGTAGATCTGGCCCGACCATTTGCCCGCGGCAACCGGCTGCATGGCGGAGAACAACGGCAGCCCGATGATCGGCCGGTTGGCCAGCGACGGATTGGGATTCTTGTTGTCGACCTGCGGCTTGCCGGTCATCGGATCGATCGGGTCGCGCAGGCTCACCACCACGCCGCAGATGCCGCCGCTGCACTTGCTGATCTTGACGTGGGCATCGCCGGCCTGGGTCTGCCAGACGCCGAAAGGCTCAGGCGCGCTCTGTGCATGCGCGGCAGGCACGGCAAGTGCCGCCGCAATGGTTGCGATCACGAATCCCAGTCTGCAGGCCATGGCTTGTTCCCCAAAAGGTCGGCCTGCATAACAATTCGAAAGATTTCTGCAATGTCATATTCGCGCGATCAGGCGTGTATGATCCAAAAAATCCTGTAGATTATTTCCGGCAGCGTCTTGATCAGGCAAGGCGACGCTATCCCCAGCGGGTCAGCCGGATCGATATGATGGTGGCGAGGCCGAATGCCACCATCGCCGCTCCGACCAGCGCAAACAGCGTCCATGCCGGCGCGCTCACGGTGGCGAGCCACCAGCCGCCGATGCCGACCAGCAACAGGCGGATGGTCCCGGCCAGCACCGGTCCGCCGACCTTGGCGGCGCCTTGCGAGGAGAAATAAAGACAAACGCCGACGCCGAAGAAGCCGAATCCCGGGCCGGCCAGTGCGAAATAGGATGAAGCCGCGGCCGTTACGCCGGGATCGCTGGTGAACAGTGCGATCCACAGCGTCGGCTTGACTGCGACCACAAGTCCGACCAGTCCGACCACGAGGCCCGCGACCGTGCCGGCGGTCCACGCCACCTTGCGCGCCCGCGTCACCAGTCCTGCGCCGATCGCCATGCCGACCATCGGCACCGAGGCGACGCCAACCGCGAAGGCGATCGGGATCAGCAGGAATTCCAGCCGCGAGCCCATGCCGTATCCGGCCAGCGTCTCGGTGCCGAAGCCGGCGAGGATCTTGGTGAAGATCAGGATGGTCAGCACGCTCTGCAACGGCGACAGGCAGGAGATCGCGCCGACCTTGAGGATGTCGAGGAACATTGCGCGCTGGAAGCTGAAGGCGGCGAAGTCGAGCTTCAACCGGCTGCGCCCGGAGGCGAGATACCAGGCGAGGAAAATTGCACCGCACGTGAAGGCCGTGAGCTGGCCCGCGGCGACGCCGCGCATGCCGAGGCTTGGCACGCCGAACAGCCCGAGCCCCAGCACGCCGCCGACCGCGATCTGGATCATCGAAGCCGTGATCAGCGTCATCGAGGGAATCCGCATGTCGCCGGTGCCGCGCACCACGGAGGCGAGCGTGTTGACCAGCCAGATCGAGATCGCGCCGGAGAACAGCACCTGCGAATAGTGCATCGATTGCTCGAGCACGCCGCCGCGTCCGCCGAGCAGCGCATAGAAGTTGCTGCCGAAGTCCAGCATCATCACGGTGAAGAACAGGCCGAGGCCGATCCCGATGATCGCCGCATGCAGCGCCAGGTCGGCGGCACGGTCGCGATCGCCGGCGCCGAGCGCGCGGCTGATCGCCGAGGAGACGCCGCCGCCCATCGCGCCGGCCGACATCATCTGGTTCAGCATCGCGAACGGGAATACCAATGCGATGCCGGCCAGTGGCTCGGTGCCGAGCCGGCCGATGTAGGAGGTCTCGGCAACCGCGACGAGCGTCGAGCCGAACATCGCGATGGTGTTGGGGACCGCGAGGCGCAGCAGCGTCGGCAGGATCGGTGCGGTCAGCAAATGATCGACCGGCACCGCAGGCGCGGCCGCGGTGGAGCGCGCGTCGTCGATCGAGGCTTCAATGGTCATGCGCTTACTTCGCCTCTCCCGCTTGCGGGGGAGGCCGACGCGCGCGCAGCGCGTGGTGGGTGGGGGCTCTCTCCACGGAATGACTCGTGGAGAGAGCCCCCACCCCATCCCTCCCCCGCAAGCGGGAGAGGGGGCCTCGTGCCGATGCGGCCGCAGTCCGAGATCACTTTGTGAAAACCTGCCGTCAATAAATGATGATCAACATTTTACGACCGGCGCCACCCGCAGGCCACCCGCACCTGCGCAGGGGTCACCACGGCAGGCCGCATAGGTCGATCTTGCCCTGGCGCGGCGCGCGGACGATGTCGTTGACGAACGGCGCCATCGCCTCGAAGCGGATTTTCCCCGCGGGCTGTTCGCAAGTAACTTCACCGCTGAACGGATGCCAGCCGCGCGCTTGGTAGAACGCGAAATTGTGCGGCTCGCAGAATAAGATTGCAAATTTCACCGCATCGTTGGCACGAACGGTGTGCACGGCGGCGTCGAGCGCGAGCGACGCGTAGCCGCGCCCCCGGCAGTCCTCACGGGTCGAGACCCCGCCGATGCCAGCGACATGCACCTTGTGGCCATTCCAGGTGATTGTCCGGAAATAGATACCGACATGGCAGGCCAGCCCGCTGTCGTCGGGCGCGTCGAGCAGCACGCGCAAATCCGCGTGAGCCCATTTGATGTCGGCCCACGGTTTGTTCTGCATGACCTCCGGGCTCCAGACCGTCCGCAGCAGGGGCTCGGCGCGCGGCCATGACGCATCTCCGTTGAGAATGTCGATTTCGATGCTCATCGTCTGGGTCCTTGGTCTTGGCTTTCGGCTTGGCTTTGGACTTGGCTTTCGGCTGTGCCGATCTGTCATAGCCGATCAGAAAATGCGGTGTTTCTCCGCCGTGGAACCTTCTATAAGGGGGACCCGTTAAGTGTAGTCTCCCACCCTCTGTTGGACATTACCCCATGACCTTCACGCTACCCGATCTGCCCTACGCTCACGACGCCCTTGCGCCCTATATGTCCAAGGAAACGCTGGAGTTTCACCACGACAAGCATCACCAGGCCTACGTCACCAACGGCAACAACGCGATCAAGGGGACCGAATTCGAAGGCAAGTCCCTCGAGGAGATCGTGAAGGGTTCGTTCGGCAAGAACGCGGCCGTCTTCAACAATGCCGGTCAGCACTACAACCACCTCCATTTCTGGAAGTGGATGAAGCCGAATGGCGGCGGCAGCAAGCTGCCCGGCCGGCTCGAGAAGAAGATCAACGAAGACCTCGGTGGATTCGAGAAGTTCAAGACCGACTTCGCCGCTGCCGGCGTCGGCCAGTTCGGCTCCGGCTGGGCGTGGCTGCAGGTCAAGGGCGGCAAGCTCGAGATCGCCAAGACCCCGAACGGCGAGAACCCGCTGGTCCACGGCGCGGTGCCGATCCTCGGCGTCGACGTCTGGGAGCACTCCTACTACATCGACTACCGTAACCGCCGTCCGGACTATCTGAAGGCGTTCGTCGAGAATCTCGTCAACTGGGATTATGTCGACGAGCTGTTCGGCAAGGCCGGCTAAGGCGTTCTGATCGCATTTTCACGAACGGCCCTTCACCCTCCCCTGGAGGGGGAGGGTCGGTTCGCATGAAGCGAAGCGGAATGCGAAACGGGGTGGGGTGATC
>NZ_JASGSR010000022.1:0-91404 GCF_040446015.1 Bradyrhizobium sp. INPA03-11B | reverse complement strand
CCTTCAAAACCGGCCTCGAACACTTCCACGCCGTCGCCGCAGGATGGAGCCTCAGAGATCTGTGCATGCCCTAGTGCTTCCGCAGGGACGACAAGTGGAGAGAGCCGCGCACTCACCTACTCTCCGCTGTCATCGCCCGGCTCGACCGGGCGATCCAGTACGCCGCGGCCTCTCGGTTCAAGCACGACCGCCTCTGGAATACTGGATCACCCGCTTTCGCGGGTGACCACCCTGCATGAGATGGACCGAGCCGGGGCCAACCTCAGCATTCCGGTCGCATGCCTGCCGCACAAATCGGGGACATTGCCGCCCGCCTGCAATTCTCGTACACGGTTTCACGCAATGACCTCGCAACTCTCCCCCGATTCCGTCGACGTGCTGTTGTTCGATATCGGCCGCGTCGTGCTTGAGATCGACTTTGACAAGGTGATGGCGCACTGGGCCCAGCACGCAGGATGCGCACCGGCCGAGCTCGCCAGCCGCTTCGTCGTCGACGACAGCTTCAAGCATCACGAGATCGGCCGGATCGACGATGCGGCGTTCTTCGCGAACCTGCGCCAGTCGCTGGGCATCGGCCTCAGCGACGCGCAATTCCTCGAGGGCTGGAATTCGATCTTCACCGGCGAGATGCCGGGCATCGCGCCGCTGCTCGCGGCCGCCGCGAAGCGTATGCCGCTCTACGCGTTCTCCAACACCAATCCGGCCCACGTCGCGCATTTCTCGGTCGCCCATGCCGAGTTGCTCGGACATTTCCGCAGCGTCTTCCTGTCCTCGAGCATCGGCTTTCGCAAACCCGACGCCGAGGCCTACGATCATGTGGTAAAAGCCATCGGCGTGCCGGCGTCGCGGATCCTGTTCTTCGACGACCTGGCTGCCAATATCGAGGGTGCGCGGGCGCGCGGCCTTCGTGCCATCCACGTGACATCGACGGATGACGTGGCAACGGCGCTGACTGCACTTGGTATTTGAACGCCGGGATTTGAACCCTGGATTTGAGGAGTTCTGAGCGTGGCCCTGATGCCGGTTGCCGATGCCCTGTCCGCCGTTCTCGCCGGCGCCGAGCCGCTGCCGCAGGAAATGGTCGCGCTCGATGCCGCTTACCACCGCACGCTGGCGGGTGACCTCGCCGCGCTCCGCACCCAGCCGCCGCAGCCGATGTCGGCGATGGACGGCTATGCGGTGCGGGCAGCCGACGCGGCCGATCTGAAGGCCCGGCTCAAGGTGATCGGCGAAGTCGCCGCCGGCCGGCCGTTCGAGCGGACGGTCGGTGCCGGCGAGGCGGTGCGGATCTTTACCGGCGGCGTGATCCCCAACGGCGCCGACGCCGTCATCATCCAGGAGGACACCAGGGTCGACGGCGACCACATCGCGATATCAGAGGCGGCAGCCGCCGGACGGCACATCCGCGCCGCGGGCGTCGACTTCCGCGAGGGCGACGTGCTGCTCGCCGCCGGCAGCCGCCTCTCCGACCGCGCGCTGTCGCTGGCGGCGGCCATGAACTACCCGGAGCTCGCGGTCCGCCGCCGGCCGAAGGTCGCGGTGCTGGCAACCGGCGATGAGCTGGTGATGCCGGGATCAAAGCCCGGCGCCGGACAGATCGTCTATTCCAACGGTTACGCACTGCGGGCGCTGGCGCGGGCCGAAGGCGCCGAGACCGTCGACCTCGGGATCGCCGCCGACACCGTGGAGGCGACCACGGCCGGCATCCGCCGGGCGCGCGAGAGCGGTGCCGACATCCTGATCACCACCGGCGGCGCCTCGGTCGGCGACCACGATCTCGTCAAGAAGTCGCTGGAGGCCGAGGGCGTCCAGATGGCGTTCTGGCGCATCGCGATGCGGCCCGGCAAGCCGATGATGCACGGCCGGCTAGGGCCGATGCGGGTGATCGGCCTGCCCGGCAATCCGGTGTCGTCCTATGTCTGCGCCTTCCTGTTCCTGGTGCCGTTGATTCGCGCGTTGAGCGGCCGAAAAACGATTCATCATCGCCGCGCGAGCGCCCTGCTCGGCCGCGACCTCGCCGCCAACGATCAGCGCGAGGACTATCTGCGCGCGCGCCTGGACGAGCGCGAAGACGGCACGCTGATCGCAACGCCTGTCATGCAGCAGGACTCGTCGCTGCTCGGGAATCTCGCTGCGGCACGGGCACTTCTCGTGCGTCCGCCGTTTGCGCCGGCGGCTGTCAAAGGCACCGAATGCGAGATCCTGACGCTGCCTGAGTGAGGCTTTCGCGGCCCGCTCATTGTGCGTTGCCGAGCGCGTTCACCTGAAATTAAGTGGTTGCAGAACACATATCGAACATATAGTGTCCGTTCATGATTTGTTTCGAGTGCTGGTGTCTACAAACGGGAGGCCGCCAGGGAGCGCTTGCAACAAGCACAATGCTCCTGAGGTCAGGCCCGGCCTGCAGGCCCCACTGAAGAGTCTCGGAATCGAACGACGCTATCAACCGGGGGAATACTCGAGATGCTCACGCGCAAACAGTACGAACTTCTGCGTTTCATCAATGAACGTCTGAAAGAGGCCGGCGTGCCGCCCTCCTTCGACGAGATGAAGGATGCGCTCGACCTGCGCTCGAAGTCCGGTATCCACCGCCTGATCACTGCGCTGGAGGAGCGCGGCTTCATCCGCCGCCTACCCAACCGCGCCCGCGCCATCGAAGTCATCAAGCTGCCCGAGCTCGCGGCCGGCGGCGGCAACGGCCGCCGCGGCTTCACGCCGAGCGTCATCGAAGGCACCCTCGGCAAGCGCACCAGCACGCCCCCGGTCGCCGAGGACGACGGCAACCGTCCGGTCGCCGTCCCCGTGATGGGCCGGATCGCCGCCGGTACGCCGATCGAGGCGCTGCAGACCCGCAGCCACACCATCAGCGTGCCGCCCGACATGCTCGGCGCCGGCGAGCATTATGCGCTGGAAGTGCGCGGCGACTCGATGGTCGATGCCGGCATCCTCGACGGCGACATGGCGCTGATCCAGCGCAACGACGTCGCCAACACCGGCGACATCGTGGTGGCGCTGATCGACGAGGAGGAAGCCACCCTGAAGCGCTTCCGCCGCCGCGGCGCGTCGATCGCGCTGGAGCCGGCCAACACCGCCTATGAAGTGCGCATCCTGCCGCCGAACCGGGTCCGCATCCAGGGCAAGCTGATCGGCCTCTATCGCAAGTACTGAGTTGCAAATACTTGCAGCGGCGAGGAACGAGCAACACGTCGGATCGTTCCTTGGAAGATAGCGCAGCATGCGGCCAGCCCGATGCGCTCCGATACCTCTCACGCAGCGTCGCGTGTTTGTGATTGAGGCGGTCTCAGGCCAGTCGTAGAATAGCCCAGAAACGAGCAGACACTCGTTCGCTATCGTCCACTCTGGTAGAGGCCCTATGCCTCAAGGAGAGGCACGGGTCGCTACCTCGAAATGAGGAGCCAACCGATGTGTGACTATAGTCTGCACGCCGTGGCATCGCGCCCCGCCATTGTCGGAGAGACGCTGATCACGACGACCTTCCGCGGCACGTCGACCCGCGGCTTTGCTTCGGAGAACGATCCCACTGTCGCGGTCTGCATGCTGCCAGGCACCGAGCTCGCTTTCGCCGAGAACGTTCGCTACGACAGCCGCTGGATCTGGACCAAGACGATGAACTTCCGCGTCGGCGTGTTCAACGAAGTCGAGCCCGACGTGCCCGACCGCCATCACGACGCGGTCGAATTCCCCGACGGAAGCCATGTGCTGGTGACCCAGCTCGTCGAGGGGCAGCGCGTCAGCGTGCTGCAACTGCCGGCGCTGCATCCGCCGGTCGAGCAGAAGCCGAAGGTTGTGGAGCGGCGGCCCTCTGCATTCGCGTCGCTGTTTTTGGGTTGAGCGCATCGTCGCCGCGGAATGAACCGTTCGGCGGCGGATGACCTAAGCGATTTCGAGCGACCCCGGACGTCGGGTTCCGGGGCGCATCTGGAGATTTGCGTCGGCGGACGGCTTGGCGCATCATCGTGCACGGAGGACGTGCGCGGTGGTCGATAAGGTCACATGGCAAAAAGCTGGACGCGTCACAGAACCGGGCCGCTACATGTTCCGGTTCGGCTGGCTGACGGTCACGGCCGACGACCTGAAGGTCTGGGAACGGTTTCCCGAGGCGGTCTTCACTCTCGTCAAGAAGCCCGACGGCGGCCCCGACTCCGACGAATACCATCTCGGCCTGTTTGAGCTGCCCTCCGGCACCTCGCTCGATCCCGGCTAATCCTCGCCTTACTAATCCTCGCCTTGCAGATCGACCTCGGACGGCGTCGCGTCGACGGCGGGCCGCGGCGCGGCGGTGGGCGCGCGCAGCGTGGTCTCGCTCTCGCCATAGCCGGGAACCGCCGGCGACCACGGCCGGTCGATCCCGCCCGGCTTGACCGCATCGATGGCGTAGCCGTCCCGGTTCCGCCGCAGCATCAGCGCGCCGTGGCGCCGCAGCCGCTCGGCGTCGATCACGGAGGCGGCGCAGTCCCGCGGCGGTGGCGGCCGCGCGGTCACGATCAGCGCCGCGCGCTCGCAATCGTCCGCCAGCGCCTCCGGCCGGGTCGCCAGCGCGACGAAGGCGCCACCGGGCCCTTGCGTCACGCAGCCGCTCGGATCGCAGGAGACCCCCTCGCCGAGCGACGCATCCGCGGCCGTTCGGGCATCAGCATCGGCCGCCAGCCATTCCTTCACGAGAAAGGCATCCTTGGCGCTGTGCATCAGATGCAGCCGGCCGTCGCCGCCACGCACCGCGACATTGCGGCCATCGGCGGAGACCAGAACGTCCGGCTGCGGCACCCGCACCGCCCAGACCGAGGCCACCACGAGCAACGAGGCCCCCGACCAGCGCAGCGGCGAACGCAACAATCCGAGCAGGATCAGACCGGCACTCGCCAGGATCATCGGCCCGACACCGAACGCCGCCATCCGGCCGACCGCGCCGGGCAGCGCCGCGACCCATTGCGTCACCAGGATCATCCAGTCGATGCCGAACCCCATGATCGCCCAGAACACGCCGTCGAAGCCGAACGGCATGGCGAGGAGCCCGAGCAGGCCCGCCGGCATCACCACGGCCGACACCACGGGCATGGCCGCAAGGTTCGCGAGCAGCCCGTAGGGCGTCACGCGATGGAAGTGGAACGCGGCGTACGGGGTCGTCGCGAGCCCTGCGACCAGCGAGGCCAGCGTCAGCATCGTGAGCTCGCGCCCGCCCCACAGCGCGACCCGCGCGGTCGCCGAATGGTCCGGCGATGCCAGAAGGTTCGGCAGCCCGATCTGCACCAGCGCCACCAGCCCGAGCGTCGCGGCGAACGACATCTGGAAGCTCGGATGCACCAGCGCCTCCGGCGCGATCGCGAGCACGATCAGCGCGGCCACTGCCAGCGTGCGGAAAGTGATCGCGCGGCGGTCGACGATCACGGCGATCAGCACCACGGCCGTCATGAAGAACGACCGCTGGGTCGCGACCTCGGCTCCCGACAGCAAGAGATAGAACGCCGCGGCGACCAGCGCGGCCGCCGCGGCCCATTTCTTGATCGGGTGCCCCGCCGTCAGCGCCGGAAACAGCGCAAGCAGCGCGCGGATCGTGAAGAACACGACGCCTGCGACGACAGCCATGTGGTAGCCGGAGATCGACAGCACGTGGCCGAGCCCCGAGATGAACATCGCATCGTTGACCGGCGTCGTGATCGCATCGCGCCGGCCGGTGAGCAGCGCGGTTGCGATCGCGCGCTGGTCGCCGT
The DNA here is from genome assembly GCF_040446015.1 of Bradyrhizobium sp. INPA03-11B. NCBI lineage: Bacteria > Pseudomonadati > Pseudomonadota > Alphaproteobacteria > Hyphomicrobiales > Nitrobacteraceae > Bradyrhizobium > Bradyrhizobium sp. INPA03-11B. Next base: position 85,675 of record NZ_JASGSR010000022.1, on the reverse strand, counting down.
CGAGCGTGGTGCGGATGCGTGCGTCGATCGCGTCGCGCAGCCACTGCATGAAGGCGGCATAGCGCAGCGCGAGGCCACCGGCCGCCGGCGGCTCCCTGGTCTTGACCGCACCCATCACGAAGCCGGAGGCGCCGATGCCCTGGAAATACAGGTCGCGGCCGAAATCATAGGAGCCCGGACGCTGCGGCCCGAGCGGCGGCATCAGCCGCGCCTTCAATTCGACGAAGCTGCCGACTTCGGGCGCGGTGCCCTTCTTCACCGAGAGCCTGACACGCTCCAACTTCGTGTTGTCGCGCGGGCTCTCCATCGAGACCACGCGCAGCACGAAGCGATCGGTCTTCTCTCTGATGTCGCGCGTCTCGACAAAGCCGGTCAGCGCTACCGAGAACATCGGCCGCGCCAGCACGCCGTGAGCGATCCGCGCCGTCTTCCATGTCGCCATGGCAAAGCCCGCAGCAACGGCAGCCAGCATCACGATGGCAGGAAACACGCTGCGCCGCCGGAGCAGCAGCGCCAGCAGGCAGAGCACGATCGCGACAGTGGCGGCGACCGACAGCACCGGCTCGTGCTCGGCCGCAAAATAGAATGCGATGCCGGTGCCGAACGCGACCGGCACCCACGGCAACAGCCGACCGGCGCCCGCCTCCGCGCGCGCCCACTGCCGCAGCGTCTCGACGAAGGGCCGCCAGATGCTGGCAGGTGTCGGCAGATAGCCGCCGGCAGGAACGGCGGCACGCGGCGGCCACGTCCCCGCGTAGCCGCGTTTGCCGCCCGGCGTCGTGCCCTGCTCCGCCATTCCACTTGTGATCCCTGCCGGGCGGCAAGGCTACCGGAAGCAGTGACCTCACCGCTAGCGGAACGGATGCAGAATACGGACCGGCAAGGCGGGATACGAGGACCGACCTGCGCCGCGCGGCTCCCCGCACGGGCCATAGCTCCTGCCCGCGTCAGACCGATCGAGCCGAAAGTCGCATTAGGTACCAATCCGGTTGGGATTAGACTGCCCTGACGCCTGCATTCCCGGACAGACAGGGATGAGGCGGTAACGGCTCGCGGCACTGAAGGCCGCTGGAGCTCTTCTCAGGTGGTCCAAAACTCCCCTGAGACCAGGCGTTGCGGACGAACTCGCAAATCTCGCCTGCAACGCCGCGCACCACGCGCACTCCGCGAGCGGATTGATCGCTGAAAAAACGCGAGGAGTAGCGTCTGCATTTGATAGGAGCAGCACATGGCAATTCAAGTACCTAGCGATTTTCGTCGCGTGATTGTCGCTGCGTCAGTGGGAAACATCATTGAATGGTACGACTTCTATATTTTTGGCAGCCTTGCCGCCGTTCTATCGGTCAAGTTCTTTGAGCAATCCCACCCCGTCGCAGCCCTGCTGAGCACAATCGCACTGTTCACTGCGGGTTTCCTGATCCGTCCGCTGGGGGCCTTCCTGTTCGGATGGATGGGCGATCGGGTCGGCCGCAAATATACATTCCTCATTACGTTGAGCGGAATGGGCCTGGGAACGGGAGCGATCGGACTGATTCCAACCTATCAGTCGATCGGCCTGACGGCCGCATTCATTCTGTTCGGTTTGCGGATGATCCAGGGTCTGTGCCTCGGCGGCGAATATGGCGGCGCGATCACCTATGTCGCCGAGCATGTTCCGGACGACAGCCGCGGCTACTACACGGGCTGGCTACAAACCTCGCCGACACTCGGGATCGTGGTGTCGCTGGCCGTGATCGTTCTGACCCGGACCTGGGCCGGCAATCAGGCCTTCGACGAATGGGCGTGGCGCATTCCGTTCCTGCTCTCGTTCCTGCTGGTGGCCATCGCCATCTACATCCGCCTCCAGCTGCAGGAGACGCCGATTTTCCAGGAGATCAAGGCACGCGGGCAGATGACCAGGAATCCGTGGAAGGAAGCCTTCCTCAGCGCCAACATCAAGTACATCGGCATCGCCATCGTCGTCCTGATCGGACAGGGCGTGGTCTGGTACAGCGGTCAATTCTGGGCACTGTACTTCCTGCAGCAAGTCTCCAAGGTCGATCCGCTTACCTCGGCCTACATCGTGGGAGCCGCACTGCTGATCGCAACGCCGAGCCTGATCTTCTTTGGCTGGCTGTCGGATCAGATCGGCCGCAAATCCGTCATCCTCGGAGGAATGCTGCTTGCCGCGATCACCTACTATCCGCTGTATCTGTGGCTCGGTACGGTCACGCAGCCAGGACACATCAACTATCCGGCCGCCATCTTCATCATCTTCATCCTCGTCTGCTATGTCGGGATGGTGTACGGGCCCGTCGGCGCGTTCCTGGCGGAATTCTTCCCAGGAAGGATCAGGTACACCTCAGTCTCGGTGCCGTATCATATCGGCAACGGCTGGGGCGGAGGCTTGGTGCCGTTCATCACATCGGCCGCTTTCGCGGCCACCGGCAGCATCGGCTACGCGCTGATCTACCCGATTGTCGTTCCGGCGGTGTGTTTCGTGATTGCCCTGCTCGTCATGCCTGAGACACGCAAGACCAGAATTTGGGAGCAGATCGAGGCGAGAGCCGCATCGTAAGTGACCTTGCTGCGGGGCGACTGCGGCAGGAGTCATGGCGGTCTTCCAGCACGTGCGGGACGATGATTCTGAATCGTCCCGCACTCGCCGTCCCTTGCGTGATTTCTGTGCAGAACTTGCGTCCGCGTGACATCGACGCGGCCTGGAGAGGATCCTGCTCCATGCAACCAAACCCCTGCGGCCGCCAGTGATAGGCGGTCAGACCAACGCTTCCGTCGGCTTCCTCTCAGCCAGCCCGGTGATGCCACCGATCGTGCCACCAGGTGGTGAAATCACGATCCGTCGTCAGCTCCCAGCAAGCGAGCACGATCACCACGATGCCGGCGAGCACGCTGCCCGTCGTGGCCGATCCGTGTTCGTAGCTGAACGTCCAGGGTGCCAGCACCAGAGCCAACCCCATCAGCATCTCGCCCCATTCCTCCAGATAGGACGGAATGATGAATGCCTCCAAGGCAAACAGCACGACGCCCAATCCGAGTGCGATGGAGATCCAGAGAGCTGCCCCGGAGAAGCCCAGTGCAAACGGCGACGCGACCAGCCAAACGCCCACCAACAGGCTGGCAGCATCCTGCCAGTGTTGAATGCGCATAATCCTCACCTCCCTCTCTCCAAGGATATGGTGCGGCGGGGACAAAAAACACCTGTCCGACCTGCGATGCGTTGCCGCTGTGCCAGGTTCCAGCGCGCGCCTAGATCAGCGGTGTCTGCGACGAGAGGTGGTGACAGACGATCTTCCAGTCGCCGTCCTCGCGCGCGATCACCCAGGTGATCTTGACGACGAGCGCGGGCGCATCGCCGTCAAGGAAGAAGGACGCAATGCCCGCCATGTTGACGAGATCGGCATTCACCTGCGCGGTCCTGATTTCACTGAACTGAACGCGCGGCGCATGCCAGCGCGGCAGGCCCTCAGCGTACGCTTTGACGCCGTCGCGGCCGCGATAGAGCGCCGGGTTCGAGCCGAAGAAGAACGCGCTCTTCGAGTAGAGCGCGGAGAGCGCATCCGCATCGAGCTTGCTGAAACCTGCCGACCACTTTGCAATGATCGCGGAGACGATCTCGTCGGCTTCCTCAGGCATCGATCGCCTCCCTCCTGGCGTCCGTCTCGAACAGCTAGCCTTTGCCGCCGACTTCCTTGGCGAACGTGTCGCGCAGGCCGATGGTGCGATTGAATACGAGCTTGTCCGGCCTCGAATCCGCGTCACGCACGAAATAGCCCTGCCGCTCGAACTGCATCGCGTCAGGCGAGTTGCCCTCGGCGATCGCAGGCTCGACCCGCGCATCGCTGAGCACTTCCAGCGACTGCAGATTGAGGTCGGCGGCAAAATCGGCGGCGTTCGGGCTAGGGTTGGCGAACAGCTGATTGTAGATGCGGATCTCCGCCGGTTTCGACTGCGCCGCCGGCAGCCAGTGCATCGTCGCCTTCACTTTGCGGCCGTCGGGCGCATTGCCGCCCTTGGTCAAGGGATCGTAGGTCGCGCGGAGCTCTGTGATCTCGCCGGCGGCGTCCTTGATCACGCCCGTGCACTTGATGAAATAGGCATAGCGCAGCCGCACCTCGTTGCCGGGCGAGAGGCGGAAGAACTTCTTCGGCGGATTCTCCATGAAGTCGTCGCGCTCGATGTAGAGCTCGCGGCCGAACGCGATCTTGCGGGTGCCGGCTTCCGGATTGTCCGGGTGGTTGATCGCCTCGATCTCCTCGACCTGCCCTTCCGGATAATTCTCGATCACGACCTTGAGCGGCCGCAGTACCGCCATGCGGCGCAGCGCGGTGCGGTTCAGCTCTTCGCGGATGCAGAATTCGAGCATGCCGACATCGACCACGCTGTTGGCCTTGGCGACGCCGATGCGCTTGATGAATTCGCGCACCGCAGCCGGCGGCACGCCGCGCCGCTTCAGGCCGGCGATGGTCGGCATACGCGGATCGTCCCATCCCGAGACGTGCCCGTCACGGACGAGCTGGGTCAGCACGCGCTTCGACAGCAGCGTGTAGGTCAGGTTCAGCCGCGCCATTTCGTACTGGCGCGGCTTCGACGGCACCGGCAGCTTGTCGAGCAACCACTCATAGAGCGGACGGTGATCCTCGAACTCCAGCGTACAGATCGAATGCGTGATGCCCTCGATCGCGTCCGACTGGCCGTGCGCGTAGTCGTAGCTCGGATAGATCGACCACTTGTCGCCGGTGCGCGGATGATGAGCGTGCAGGATGCGGTAGAGCACGGGGTCGCGCAAATTGATGTTGCCGGCCGCCATGTCGATCTTGGCGCGCAGCACGCGGGTGCCGTTGGAGAACTCCCCGGCCTTCATGCGGCGGAACAGGTCGAGGTTCTCCTCGACCGAACGGTCGCGGAACGGCGAGTTCTTGCCGGGCTCGGTCAGCGTGCCGCGGGACGTGCGGATCTCCTCCTGCGACTGGTCGTCGACATAGGCATAGCCGGCCTTGATCAGGCCCTCGGCCCAATCATACAGGCGCTCGAAATAGTCCGAGGCGAAGAAGAGGTTCTTGCCCCAGTCGTAGCCGAGCCAATGGACGTCGGCCTGGATGGAGTCGATGTATTCCTGCTCCTCCTTGGTCGGATTGGTGTCGTCGAAGCGCAAATTGCACTGGCCGCCGAACTCCTGCGCGATGCCGAAATTCAGCGCGATCGACTTGGCGTGGCCGATATGCAGGTAGCCGTTCGGCTCCGGCGGGAAGCGGGTCACGATCCGGTTGTGCTTGTGGGAGGAGAGATCGGCCTGGACGATGTCGCGGATGAAGTCGCGCCCTGCCTCTGCCGTCGTGTCAGTCGTCATCAAAGGGTTCCCTGGAGGATTAGGCCCAACGTTCTGCCAAATTCGTGCCGTCCGGCCAAGTCCGGTTTCAAGTCCGGTTTCAAGCCCGGTCTCAGGTCCGGTTTGACGGGCAAAAGGTCAACCGAGGCTTTAGTTATGTCCGGTTCCTGCTATACACCACCGCCCGTTCCAGCATACGTCTCGCTCGATCATGACCAATCCCGTCGTTACCCGCTTCGCCCCCTCACCGACCGGCTTCCTCCACATTGGAGGGGCCCGCACCGCGCTTTTCAACTGGCTCTATGCCAGGAAGCTCGGCGGCAAGATGCTGCTCCGAATCGAGGACACCGACCGCGAACGCTCCACCAAGGAGGCGATCGACGCCATCCTCGACGGCCTGAAGTGGCTGGAGCTCGATTGGGACGGCGACGTGATCTACCAGTTCAGCCGCGCCGCCCGCCATCGCGAGGTCGCCGAGGGCCTGCTCGCCGCTGGGCGCGCCTATTACTGCTACGCCACGCCCGAGGAGCTGGCCGCGATGCGCGAGAAGGCGCGCGCCGAGGGCCGCACCCGGCTCTATGACGGCATGTGGCGTGACCGTGATCCGGTCACCGCGCCCTCGGAAGTCAAGCCGACCATCCGCCTGAAGGCGCCGCAGACCGGCGAGACCGTGATCGAGGACCAGGTCCAGGGCCGTGTGGTCTGGCAGAACGAGAACCTCGACGACCTCGTCCTGCTGCGCGGCGACGGTACCCCGACCTACATGCTCGCGGTCGTGGTCGACGACCACGACATGGGCGTCACCCACATCATTCGCGGCGACGACCACCTGATCAACGCCGCGCGCCAGAAGCAGATCTACGACGCGCTGGAGTGGGAGCTTCCGAGCATGTCCCACATTCCGCTGATCCACGGCCCCGACGGCTCGAAACTGTCGAAGCGCCATGGCGCACTCGGCGTCGATGCCTACCGCGCGCTCGGCTATCTGCCGGCCGCCCTGCGCAACTACCTCGTCCGGCTCGGCTGGAGCCATGGCGACCAGGAGATCTTCTCCACCCAGGAGATGATCGACGCGTTCGATCTCCCGGGCATCGGCCGCTCGGCGGCGCGGTTCGATTTCGCCAAGCTGGAGAACCTCAACGGTCACTATATCCGGCAGAACGACGATCAATCCCTCGTGACCCAGTTCGAGAGCGTGCTGGACTATGTTCCTGAAGGCGCCGCGCTGAAGGCCAAACTCAACGACACCACCCGCGCGCAGTTGCTGCGCGCAATGCCGAGTCTGAAGGAGCGCGCCAAGACGCTGATCGAGCTGATCGCGGGCGCCTACTTCATTTTCGCTGATCGGCCGCTCGAGCTCGATCCGAAAGCTGTGGCGCTACTCACGCCGGAGACGCGCGCATTGATCGGCCGGCTGCGCACTGCGCTGGAAGCCGTGAATGACTGGACGGCGGAAACCACCGAGACCGCCATGCGGAATTTCGCCGAGCAGAACAATCTGAAGCTCGGCGGCGTCGCCCAGCCGCTGCGGGTGGCGCTGACCGGACGCACAACGTCGCCGGGCATCTTCGACGTGCTGGCCGTCCTGGGACGCCAGGAGTGTCTGGCCCGCCTCGCCGATCAGGCGGCGTAATCCTGCATGGACCCCCTCCAGGGTCCATCTTGCAGCGCACATTGCAATGAGCTACCCATCCCCGGACGCTTTCTCAACAAGCCGTTCCGCCCGGCCATGGGCCGCAGATTAGCGACTGGGCATGGTCGGTTTTCGCAACGAATTCATCGGGGATATCGCGATGGACGCAAAATCCAGCAAGACAGCCACACTCACCATCGGCAACAAGAACTACGATTTCCCGATCCTGAGCGGCACGGTTGGGCCTGATGTCATCGACATCGCCAAGCTCTACGGCCAGGCCGGGGTGTTCACCTACGACCCCGGCTTCACCTCGACCGGCAGCTGCCAGTCGAAGATCACCTACATCGACGGCGACGCCGGCGTTCTCGAATACCGCGGCTATCCGATCGAGCAGCTCGCCGAGCACGGCGACTTCCTCGAGACGTGCTACCTGCTGCTCTACGGGGAGCTTCCGACCCCGGCGCAGAAGAAGGACTTCGACCACCGCGTGATTCATCACACGATGGTGCATGAGCAGATGGCCCGCTTCTTCCAGGGCTTCCGCCGCGACGCTCATCCGATGGCGATCATGGTGGCAGCCGTCGGCGCGCTGGCTGCGTTCTACCACGACTCCACCGACATCAACGATCCGCGGCAGCGCATGATCGCCTCGATGCGGATGATCGCGAAGGTGCCGACGCTGGCGGCGATGGCCTACAAGTACACCGTCGGCCAGCCCTTCATCTATCCGAAGAACTCGCTCTCATTTGCCGAGAACTTCCTCAACATGTGCTTCGCGGTGCCCTGCGAGGAGTACAAGATCAATCCGGTACTCGCTGACGCACTCGACAAGATCTTCATCCTGCATGCCGACCACGAGCAGAACGCCTCGACCTCGACGGTGCGCATCGCCGGCTCCTCGGGCGCCAACCCGTTCGCCTGCATCGCGGCCGGCATCGCCTGCCTGTGGGGCCCGGCGCATGGCGGCGCCAACGAGGCCGCGCTCAACATGCTCTACGGCATCGGCAAGGTGGAAAACATTCCGGACTTCATCGCCAAGGTGAAGGACAAGAACAGCGAAGTCCGCCTGATGGGCTTCGGCCACCGCGTCTACAAGAACTACGACCCGCGCGCCAAGATCATGCAGAAGATGTGCCACGCGGTGCTCAAGGAGACTGGCCACGGCGACGATCCGATGCTCAAGGTGGCGATGGAGCTCGAGAAGATCGCGCTCAGCGATCCCTACTTCATCGATCGCAAGCTCTACCCGAACGTCGACTTCTATTCGGGCATCACACTGAAGGCGATGGGCTTCCCGGTCTCGATGTTCACCGTGCTGTTCGCGGTCGCCCGCACCGTCGGCTGGATCAGCCAGTGGAGCGAGATGATCGAGGATCCGCAGCAGAAGATCGGCCGTCCGCGCCAACTCTACACCGGCGTCGCGCGCCGCGACTATGTGCAGATCGACAAGCGCAAGTAAGCTGCATTTCTGAGTGAGTCAGAGACGGCGCCATCATTCCCGATGGCGCCGTTTTCGTTTGCCGCGCGCGACTTCGGTCGCGAGCGCATCGAGGCGCGGCAGCCAGAACGCCCTGAAGCGGTCGAGCCAGTCGTCGACCTCGCGCAACCGCCGCGGCTCCACCGCATAGATGCGGTGGGTGCCGTCGGCGCGCACCGACGCGAAACCGGCGTCGCGCAGGATCCGTAGCTGCTGCGAGACCGCCGATTGGGTAATGCCGAATTCGCGCTGCACGACGGCGACGACATCGCCCGAACTGTGCTCGCCGGTCGCCAGCAGCTCCAGGATGCGCCGGCGGACGGGATCGCCGAGGATGTCGAAGGCGTGCACGCGCGCTAACCTCCGCCCGGCTCAGGCTCGCCGCAATAGAACGCCGTGGTGTTGGCCTCGGCGCGCCGCGCGGCGCTCTCGTCGGTCCCAGCCTTGATCGAAGCCCGGCACCAGTCTGCGCTGCTGCGGCGGATGAAATCCTTGCCGTCGTCCGAGCCAGGCCAGGCCGCGGCCGCCGCGCGGTCGAAAAGCTGTCCCGGCGCTGTGGCGAGGTACAAAGCGAGCCCCATCAAGCCGAGGTCCCAGCCGACGCCGACTGCGCCAGGCCCGTAACGGTCCCAGAAGTCACCTTCGATGAGCGAGAGATGCTCAAGTTCCAGACGGGTTCCTCTGGAACCGTCATCAGCCAACGTCACGGTCAACCAGCTGACGGTGCCCATCGCCTCCCAGGTTACGGCAAGCCGGTGCGGCGGTTCGCACGTCGTGATTTCGCCGCCCGCGTGGCCCTGGAACTGGTAGCGGCCGCCGAGCTTCAGATCGCCGGAGACGGGTAGGAACCAGCGCGGGATGCGCTCGGGATTGGTCAGCGCGTCCCAGAGATCGGCGATGTCGGTGTCGTAGCTGCGCGTTGCAATCGCCGCCCGCGCCGGTTTGCCATCGCGCTCCCGGACGGCGACTTCACGAACGACGGCTCCGACATAGGCGACAGGATCGATCTTCATGGAGGGCTCCGTACCAATATTAGACAATGCTAATATTAGCGCATTCTAAATATTTGAGGCAAGCGGAACCGTTGCGCCGGTATGTCGCCGCTGAACGGAGGCATGGTCGATTGGCTAGCTCGAACGCCGGCCCAATTCCGCCAGCACGATGTCGGCGGCGCGGACGCTCGGCGGCTGGTCGCCGGTCGACATCTTGCCGTCCATCGTCGCGAACGCCACGAGCTGCCGCAGACGCTCGGGTGAATCCTTGATCACATCGACCAGCGCCTGCGCGAGCTTGTCCGGCGCGCAGTTCTCCTGCAGGAACTCGGGAATGATATCACTGCCGATCACGAGGTTGGCGAGGATCACCGACGACACCCGGATCGCGCGGCGCAGGATGAACGCCTCGGCGGCGCCGACGCGATAGGCCGTCACCATCGGAATCCCTGACAGCGCGAGCTCCAGCGTCACCGTGCCCGACTTCGCGAGCGCGGCACGGGCCACGCGGAATGCAGCGCGCTTCTCGGTCTCGCCGATCGCGAGTCGCGGCGCCACCGGCCACGAGGCGACACCTTCACGCACCATCGCCTCGAGATGCGGCATGGTGGGAAGCACGAGCTCGAACGGCGTTTGCTGGCTGAGCTGGCCGAGCGCGGCGCCGAACAGCGCCAGATGATGCCTGATCTCGCTGCGCCGGCTTCCGGGCAGAACCAGCAGGACCGGCGGCTGCGCGTCGCGCCGCCTCTGCTCCTCCTCGTTCGGCCGCAGCGAGGCGAGCTGCTCGGTCAGGGGATGGCCGACATAGCTGCATGGCGGTCCCTGCAGCTTGCGATATTCCTCCGGCTCGAACGGCAGCAGCGCGAGCACATGATCGACATAGCTTCGCATCGCGCGCGCCCTGCCCGGCCGCCAGGCCCAGACCGACGGCGACACGTAATCGACGATCGGGACGTTCGGGTTACGCGCGCGAACACGACGCGCGACACGGTGCGTGAAGTCAGGGCTGTCGATGATGACGAGCATGTCGGGCGGATCGGCGAGCACTGCGTCGGCGGTGCGGCTGATCAACCGCAGTATTTTCGGCAATTGCTTCACGACGGCGGAAAGGCCGACGATCGAGAGTTCTTCGATCGGGAATAGCGGGTCGATGCCCTCACCTGTCATCGCCCGGCCACCGACGCCGGAAAACTGCACGGCATCGCCGAGCCGCTGGCGCAGCACCTGCATCAGCGCCGCGCCGAGGCGATCACCGGATTCCTCGGTCGCGATGAGGAAGATCTTGCGGCCGGTGCTGGGACTGCGCGCCTGCATCAGCCCGCCAGCCCGATGACGAACAGCCCCTTGGCATCGGCGGCCTCGATCAGGGCCTGCGGTTCGGCGGCGAGCGTATTGCCCGCGATCACGGCGATCCCGGCGATGCCCGCCGCGGCCGCACCCTCGACCGTCCGTGGGCCGATGGTCGGCAGATCGAACCGCAGATCCTGCTTGCTCTTCGGCGCCTTCACCAGCACGCCGCGGCCGGCCTTGGCGCGGATCCGGCCCTCGGCGCGCAGCCGCGCCACGCGCGCGAGCAGCCCGTCGGTGCCTTCGATGTCTTCGACCGCAACCACGTGACCGTCGATCACCACTGCCGCCTGGCCGATGTCGAACGGCCCGAGCGCGTCGAGCACGCCGCAGCCGCGCGCGATATCGGCGAGCGCTGCGCTGTCCGGAGTCGCGCGCGTCACGGCGCCCTCCGGCATCAGCAGATCGGGCGCGACATCCTTGATCCCGACCATGCGAAATCCCTGCTGCTCGAGGATGCGGCCGACGCTCGACAGTAAATGATCGTCGCCGCCGCGGAACGCGCGCACGACATGGCCGAGCAGGCGCAGCGTCCCCCAGTCGAGCCGGATCTCCGACAGCGCCGGGCGCACCAGCGTGCCGATGAAGATCAGGTCGCGGCAGCCTTCATCGCGAAACAACCGGGTTGCCCGCCCGAGCTGGCCGACCGAGATCCAGCGATGACGAAACCGCTGCGCGCGCGCCGGATCACAGGCGCCGCGCAGCGCGAATAGCACCGGCGTGATGCCGCGCGCGGTGAGCTGATCGGCGACCGCAAACGGCATGGCGCCGCCGCCGGCGATCACGCCGACTGGCGAGGAAAGCGAGGGAGCCGCTGACGTCATGCTGGCGGCCATCCTCTGCTCAATTGGTATCGGCGGGAAGACAGAGCGGCCGCAGCTTGCCGCCCTCGATGAAGGTGAGGATCTCGGCGATCGCGGGATCCTCGCCCGCTAGCGGTTGCACCGAAGCCAGCCGCTCGGCGAAGATGCCGTGGCCGTGGAACAGCTTTTGATAGAACGCACGCACGGTTGCCAGCCGCGCCTTGGTGAACTGGCGGCGGCGCATGCCGATGATGTTGAGGCCTTCGAGAACCGCGTACTGGCCGTTGGCAAGCCCGAACGGGATGATGTCGCCGCGCACGCCGCAGACGCCGCCGATCATCACCTGCGAGCCGACGCGGGTGAACTGGTGCACCGCCGACAGGCCGCCGATATAGACGAAGTCGCCGACCTCGCAGTGGCCGCCGAGCGTCGCCGAGGTCGCGAAGATCGCATTGTTGCCGACCATGCAGTCATGGGCAACATGGCTGTTGTTCATGAAGAAGCCGCGATCGCCGATGCGGGTGAGCCCGCCGCCCTTGATCGTGCCGACGTTCATCGTCACGCCCTCGCGGATCGTGCAGGCTTCGCCGACCTCGAGACGGGTCGGCTCGCCGCGATAGCTGAGATCCTGCGGCGGCCCGCCGAGCGCAGCAAACGGCGAGATGACGCAGCCGGCGCCAATCTTGGTATGTCCGCTGACCGTGACATGCGCGATCAGCTTGCAGTTCTCACCGAGCACGACATTGGGGCCGATGATGCAGTACGGACCGATCTCGGTGCCGGCCCCGATCACAGCGCCATCGGCAATCCGCGCAGTGGGGTCGATCATGCTCATGACGTTTCGATCCGGAATTCGTTAATGGCGCCAAGGTGCTATCAAGGCACAATGCTGTCGATTTGAGCGGTCGTTAGCGCGACTTTGACCGCCCTGTCCAGTGACGTATCATGACGGCCTGTTGCAAACGAGAAGGTCGCGACCGATCCATGGTCCGGGCCGCCGCGCTGATCCTCAGCCTGCTCTCTGCGCCGATCGGCCCGGAGACCGTCGACCTCGGCAACAGCACGACCATCGATCTCTCGCGCTTCGACTGCCGCGACATCAATCGCAGCACGATCGTCCAGCGGGTCTGCTACAGCGCCGGCGAGCGGACATTGCTGGTCGCGGTCAGGGGCAGCTACCAGCACTATTGCGGCGTGCCTACTGAAACCTACGACGCGCTGATGATCGCACCGTCGATGGGCGTCTTCCTCAACCGCGTCCTGCGCATCGCCGGCGCGGATGGTCGGTACACCTGTCGAACGTCCTGACCGCTGGCTTACTCGACGCGTCTTCTTCACGCGAATCGGAAGGCCAGTTCGCTCGAATACGCTTTAGTCCGTCAGCATCGCGCCGACATCGGCCTCGGCGACCACCTGGCCGTTGACCTTGGCATCGCCGTGAAACCACCACATCGTCTTGCGGCGGCCGAGCGAGCGCATGTGGTACTCGATGGTGTCGCCGGGCATCACCGGCTTCCTGAACTTGCACTTGTCGATGGTGAGGAAATACACCGCGCGCGGCTTCTCGGTGCCTTCGACCGATTTGATGCCGATCACGCCGGCGGTCTGCGCCATCGCCTCGATCATCATCACGCCGGGGTACACCGGGCGATCCGGGAAATGGCCCTGGAACGGTGGCTCGTTGAAGGTGACGTTCTTGATGCCAATGCCACTGTAGTCGGTGCGGATCTTGATCACGCGGTCGATCAGCAACATCGGAAAGCGATGCGGGAGCGTCTTCAGGATATCGTTGATATCCACCAGCTCGAATTTGACCGGTGCCTCCTCCATCACTCCTGTTCCTTGCCCTTGGCTTCGTTGTCGCGCACCAGGCGCTCCACTGCGATAATTTCCCTGAACCACTGCTTGGTCGGCTTGGCGAAATGCCCGCCCCAGCGGCCGTTGGCCGGGATGTCGTCCTTGACTGCACTCATCGCCGTCACCTGGGCGCCGTCGCCGATCTTGAGGTGGTTATTGATGCCCACCTTGGCGCCGAGCGCGACATTGTCGCCAATCGTCAGACTGCCGGCGAGCCCGATCTGGGCCGCGAGCAGACAGTGCCGACCGATCGTGACATTGTGGCCGATCTGGACCTGATTGTCGATTTTGGTGCCCTCGCCGATCACGGTGTCGCGCAGGGAACCGCGGTCGATGGTCGAAGCGGCGCCGACCTCGACATTGTTCTGGATCACCACGCGGCCGGTCTGCGGCACCTTCACGTGGCCAGCCGGCCCGAAGAAGATGAAGCCGTAGCCGTCCTGGCCGATATTGCAGCCGGGGTGGATCAGGACATTGTTGCCGATCAACGCGAACTGAATGGTGGTCTTGGCGCCGACATTGCAGTCGCGGCCGATCTTGACGTCAGCGCCGATCACCGCGCCGGCGCCGATGATGGTGCCCGAACCGATCTCGACCCGCGGGCCGATCACGACCAGCGGATCGACGATGACCCCGTCCTCGAGGCGCGCGGTCGGATCGATGATCGCCGACGGGGCGATCCCCTCGGTATCGAACCAGGATTGCGGCCGCAGCGCATCGGCGTGCCATTCGCGGGCGAGCTCGACGAACACCTGGAACGGCTTCGCGGCGCGCAGCACGGCGGTGCCCTTCGGCACCTGCGCCTCGAAGCGCGGGCTGACCAGGCAGGCGCCTGCCTTGGTCGCGGCAAGCTGGTCGGCGTATTTGAGATTGTCGAAAAACGCGAGATGCATCGGACCGGCCTCGTCGAGCGAGGCCAGCCCCCTGATCTTATGCGCGCCCCTCGCGGGGTCGACCAGTTGCGCCTTCGTCAGCGCGGCTATTTCAGCCAGCGATGACGAAGGAGGACTTTTGAAGAAGATCGGCTGCGCCATTCCATCCGTCGCAGTCCGGTCGAGTGGCGGTGTTAGAAAGTCGTACCGCCACCAAACCGGAATTCTTGCACGCGGTCATACGCACCCTTGGTCAGCGGTATCGCGTAGTCGAAGCGCAGCGGACCAAACGGCGACTGCCAGATCAGGCCGACACCGACCGAGGTACGGACCACCTTGCTGTCGTCATAGCTCAGACCAAGGCAGGTGCCGGGAGACGGCGGGTTGTTCGTCGGCTTGATGCAGCCAGGCTGGTTGACTTCGCCCGTCGCCGCCCACGAGGTCGGACCCTTGTAGTCGTACAGCCCGCCGGCGTCGGCATAGACCGCGCCCTTGAGTCCGACTTCCTTCGGCAGGAACCAGAACGGCATCTGCAGTTCCGCCGACACGCCCCAGTACTTGGTGCCGCCGATGGCGTCCATGGTGCCGTACGGGTTGATGTCACGCGGACCGATACCGTTCGGCGCGAAGCCACGGACCAGGTTCGGGCCCATCTGGAAGTGATCGAGCATACGCAGTTCGTCGCTGCCGAGCTTGTTCAGGATGCCGCCCTGCGCGTGGATCACGCCGACGATGTCCGACACCAGCGGGGTGTAGTACTTCGCGTCGATCGCGGACTTGATGTAGCTGACGTCGCCACCGACGCCGGCGAAGTCCTGCTTGAAGTCGACGATCAGACCGTCGGTCGGGTTCTTGTTGTTGTCGAGCGTATTGTAGTTGAGCGTGTAACCCAGCGCCGAGGTCAGCGTCTTGCCACCCGCCAGCTCCTTGCGGACCGGCAGCGAGGCTTCGCCATCGGAGAAGCAGCCGAGACCATTGGTCGACACCAGGCTGATCCCGTTCAGGTTCGCGTAAGCCGGGCTCGGATTGAACGCCGGATTGGGAGTTACACCGTCAGAGAGAAATGGATTGTTGTTACAGTTGTTCAGCGTCGACGGCAGGGTGATTTCCTGCTGATAGACCGAGTAGCGCAACTGCAGCGACAGATCTTCCCGCAGGCTGAAGCCGAGCCGCGGGCTGAAGCCCAGCGTCTTGGTGCCGTAGGCGATGTAGCTGTTGGACAGCTGCTGGCGCTGGTAGAAATCGAGGCCGAGCGCGACGCGGTAGTCGAGCAGATAGGGCTCGACGAACGACAGCGAGTAGCCGCGGGCGTACTGACCGTAGGTCACCGAGGCCTTCGCGAACAGGCCGCGGCCGAGCAGGTTGCGCTCGGAGACGCTGACTTCGGCCAGCGCGCCGTCGGTGGTCGAATAGCCGCCCGACACCGAGAAGTCGCCGGTCGATTTCTCCTCGAGATCGACGATCAGGATGACGCGATCGCTGGAGGACCCGGGCTCGGTGGTGATCTTCACGGTCTTGAAGAAGTCGAGGTTCTTCAGCCGGCGCTCGGCACGGTCGACCAGCGCACGGTTGTAGGCGTCGCCTTCCGAGATATCGAACTCGCGGCGGATCACGTAGTCGCGCGTACGGCTGTTGCCGCGAATGTTGATGCGCTCGATATAGGTGCGCGGACCTTCGTCGATCGCGAAGGTGATCGACACCGTGTGATTGTCGAAATTGCGATCGCCGCGCGGCCGAACCACTGCGAACGCGTAGCCGCGGCGGGACGCCTCGATCTGCATCTCCTCGACCGACTTCTCCAGCGCCTCGGCGTTGTAGAGCGAGCCGACATTGACGCGCGAGAACGAGCGCAGCGCGTTCGGATCGAGCGTGTTGATCGACGACGTGAAGTTGACGGACGCGACGCGGTACTGCTGGCCCTCCTCGATCTTGAAGGTAACCAGGAAGCCCTTCTTGTCGGGATCGTATTCGGTCAGCGCGGCCACGACCTGGACGTCGGCATAGCCGTTCTTGAGATAGAAGCGGCGCAGCAGGTCACGGTCGGCCTCGACCCGGTCGGGGTCGTAGACGTCGTTGCCGCCCAGGAAGCTCAGGATGTTCGATTCGCGGGTCTTGATGACGTCGCGCAGACGCGACGCCGAATAGGCATTGTTGCCGATGAACTCGATCGACCGCACGCCGGTCTTCACGCCTTCATTGACCTCGAAGATCAGGTCGACGCGGTTGTTCGGCTGCTCGATGATCTGCGGATTGACCCGCACGTCGTAGCGGCCGGAGCGGCGGTAGATTTCCGCGATGCGCAGCGCATCCGACTGCACCATCGGACGCGAGAAGGTGCCGCGCGGCTTGGACTGGACTTCGGCGGTGAGCTGCTCGTCCTTGACCTTCTTGTTGCCCTCGAAGGCAACGCGGCCAATCACCGGGTTCTCGACCACGACCACGACGAGGCGTCCGCCCCGCTGGTCGATATGGACGTCCTGGAACAGGCCGGTCTCGATCAGCGCCTTCAGGCCGTCGTCGATCTGGGCCTGGCCCAGCCGACCGCCCGGTCCGGGATGGAAATACGAGCGGATGGTTTCGAGCTCGACGCGGCGGTTCCCCTCCACCGTGATCGAATCAACCGTCTGCGCATACGCAGGCGCAGACACAGCTACGGCCGACAGAGTGGCCGCCACCGGCGCGGCGAACATGACCAAGGCGGCGAACAAGCCCCCCCTCACTCGCATTCCAAACATCATGCGCAACGCGCCCTTATCTTAACAGTGCCAAGTCGTTCCCCAACGACCCGACAGATTCCCAACCTGCCGCTCAGCTTGTAGCCAAATTTGCCAAGGGGGCAAACTTACTAGAGCTGAACATTTCCATTTTCGTTCCAAGACGTTGCCCATTGGCAACGTCACAGAAAAGCCCCGTTTCAGGACCCGGCGATCCTGAGGATGTCGTTATACGTCGCAAACACCATCAACATCAGAACCAAACCCAGACCGATTCGGAAACCCACCTCTTGCGTCCGCTCGGAAAGCGGGCGTCCGCGGAGCGCCTCCGCGCTGTAGAAAAGCAGATGTCCGCCATCCAGAAGCGGAATCGGGAACAGGTTCAACAGACCGATCGAGACCGACAGGATGGCACAAAGATTGACCACGAACTGGAACCCGGCGCTCGCCGCCTGGCCCGAAAGCTTCGCGATTCCAATGACTCCGCTCACCTCGGCCGGATTGCCGGTCCCGACGAACAGCGACCCCAGGAACTTGAACGTGCTGGAAATGATGTACCAGACCTGCTCGACGCCGATCTTCATGGCCTCGAAGACGCCGACCGGCGCACTGGATGCTTCGCCGACCTGAGCCTTGTGCTCGATTCCGAGCACGCCGATCTTGTGGGCGTTGCCGAAGGGATCCTTGACCTCCTTCAGCGCCGGCGTCGCCTTGAGCGAAACGACCGTGCCGTCCCGCTTCACCTTGAACCCAAGCTCTGAACCGGCGTTCGACGCTACGATCCGCTGCATGTCAGCGAAGCTCTGGATGGCGCTGCCGTCGATATCCACGACGACGTCGCCGACCTTGAAGCCCGCATTCGCGGCGACGCTCTCGGCGACCAGGCCGTCGACCCGGGCGATCGTGCTGGGCTTGCCGTAATAGAGCGCCATGCCCGCGAAAATCAGGGCACCGAGGATGAAGTTCGCGATCGGGCCGGCTGCGACGATGGCGGTGCGCTTGCCGACCGACTTGTGGTGGAAGCTGCCCTCGCGTTCCTCCGCCGTCATAGCGGCGAGCGTCTCCGTCGACGGCGTCGATGCCTCGCTGTCGTCACCGAAGAACTTGACGTAGCCGCCGAGCGGAATCGCCGAGATCTTCCAGCGCGTGCCGTGCCGGTCGTTGAAGCCGGCTAGCTCCGGCCCGAAGCCCAGCGAGAAGGTCAGCACCTTCACGCCAGCCCAGCGCGCGACCAGGAAATGGCCAAGCTCGTGGAAGAAAACGACGATGGTCAGGACGAAGAGAAATGGAACGATATAGCCGAGAAGCCCATGGCTCAACGCATTGATACTATGAAGAAAATACTCGGGCATCCGAATTCCCCTCGACAAGAGCGATTAAGCTCCGTCCCCAACCCTCTAGGTTGCCTTTAAGGCAATTTGAGGCAATAGGGCGGCAGCTTTATTTCGCGCGATATGGTCAACGGAAATCGCATCATCCGCCGAGTGCAGTGGTGGCTGATTCCCCGACCTGATCCAATCATTCATCGTCGCCTCGACCAGCCGCGCGATCGCGCCGAACTTGATCTTGCCTGCGATGAACGCTGCGACCGCGATCTCGTTCGCGGCATTGTAGACCGTCGTCGCGCCGTGCCCCATCCGCAGCGCCTCGTAGGCCAGCCGCAGTCCGGGGAAGCGCTCGAAATCCGGCGCCTCGAAGGTGAGCTGTCCGATCTTGGCGAGATCCAGCTTGGCTGACGGGCCGACGACGCGATCAGGCCAGCCGAGGCAATGCGCGATCGGGATCCGCATGTCGGGCGTGCCGAGCTGGGCCACCACCGAGCGATCCGAGAACTCGACCATGCCGTGGATGATCGACTGCGGGTGCACCAGCACGTCGATCTCGTCGGGCGCCAAGGCGAACAAATACGACGCCTCGATCACCTCGAGACCCTTGTTCATCATCGAGGCAGAATCGATCGTGATCTTCTGCCCCATGCTCCAGTTCGGATGCTTCAGCGCCTGTTCCAGCGTCGCCTGCTCGATATCGGCGGGAGCCCAGGTGCGGAACGGCCCGCCGGATGCGGTGATGATCACCCGCGTCAGTTCCTCGCGATTACCGGAAGCCAGCGCCTGGAACAGCGCATTGTGCTCGGAGTCCGCCGGCAGGATGCAGGCGCCGGCCTTCTTGGCCCGCTCCATGAAGATGTCGCCGGCGCAGACCAGGCACTCCTTGTTCGCGAGCGCGACGGTTGCGCCGCGATCGACCGCGGCAAGCGCCGGCTTCAGTCCGGCAGCGCCGCTGACCGCCGCCATCACCCAATCCGCCGGCCGTGCGGCGGCCTCGATGATGGCGCTCTCCCCGGCCCCGCATTCGATCCGGGTTCCAGCCAGCGCGTCCTTCAGCTCGGAAAGCTTCGCCGGATCGGCAATGGCGGCGAATCGCGCACCGAACTCCCTGGCGAGCTTGGCAAGACCCTCGACATTGCTGTTCGCGGTCAGCGCCTCGACCTGGTAGCGGTCGCGCGCGCCACGCAGCAGATCCATCGTGCTGTCGCCGATCGAGCCGGTGGCACCGAGGACAGTCACGGTCCGCACGGCTGATGCCGCCGCGGCCTTGTTGTTACGCAACGGAACTGCGCTCATCTCATCACCAAACCATAAGACCGCGTCCGACGCCATCGGCGCCACCGCGGAGAAAGCCGAAAATCGCCGCCACAATGACGGCCGCGACAAATCCGTCCAGGCGGTCCAGCAGGCCGCCATGGCCGGGAATGATGTGGCTCGAATCCTTCACCCCGAACCGCCGCTTCACCGCGGATTCGAAGAGATCGCCGAGTTGCGAGACCACCGACAACACGGCTCCGAGCATCAGCAACGGTCCCGTCGTCCCGATCTCGAAGGCGGCAAATCCGGCTGCAACAAGCAGGCTCGCCACGAAACCGCCGATCGCGCCAGCCCATGTCTTCTTCGGACTGACCCGCACCCAGAGCTTCGGCCCGCCGATGCTGCGGCCTGCGAAATAGCCGCCGATATCGGTGACCCACACGACCAGCAGCACGAACATCAGCGCGGCGAAGCCCTTCGGCGGATCGAGACGCAGCACGACCGATGCGATCTCGGCGGCCGCGGCATAGAGCAATCCCGCAATTGCCCAGCTGCGCCGCTCGCCCGACGTCAACGCCACAGCGACCACACCGACCACGAGCACGTCCAGCGCCGCATCGATGCGGCCGGCCATCAAACAAAGTCCGATCAGCAGCAGCGCTAAGGCACCGGGCACCACGACGCGGAGTTCGCGTCCGAACCCGGTGACAGCAAGCCATTCCACAAACAAGCCGACCGCCGCCAGCGCCACCAACAGCGACCAGGCGACGCCGCCCAGATAGGCCAATGCGATCGCAGCCGGCGCCAGCACCAGCGCCGCAACCACGCGCATCGCGAGGTTGCGCGCCCCCTGATCGCTTGCTGCCTCAGGCGGCTGTTCGCTTGCTGCCGCCGGCGCGGCTTCGCCCTCGCTCACGAGCCGGTTTTCGCGGCGAGGCCGCCGAACCGGCGCTCGCGTTTGCCGTATTCCGCAATCGCGCCTTCGAGCGCCGCCTTGTCGAAATCCGGCCAGTGAATCGGCACGAACACCAACTCGCTATAGGCGGCCTGCCACATCAGGAAGTTCGACAGACGCTGCTCGCCGCTGGTGCGGATGATCAGATCCGGATCCGGAATGTCGGGCGCATCGAGATAGTGCCCGAGCGTGTCGGCATCGATCGAGTTGGCGTCGCGCTTGCCTTCGGCGACCTCGCGCGCAAGACGCCGCGCGGCCGCGGCGATCTCCGCCCGCGAACCGTAGTTGAAGGCGACAACAAGGTTGAGCTTGCTATTGTTCCTCGTGAGCTCTTCGGCCTCGTTGAGCAGCGCGCAGATGTCGCCGTCGAGCCCATCGCGCTCGCCGATCACGCGCACCCGCACCCCGTCGCGGTGCAGCGTCGCCAGATCGTTGCGGATGAAGCGGCGCAGCAGTCCGAACAGATCGCCGATCTCGCTCGCGGGCCGCGACCAGTTTTCCGAGCTGAACGAAAAGATCGTGAGGTAGACGATGCCGAGTTCATGGGCCGCACGCACCACGCGGCGGAGCGCCTCGACGCCGCGGCGATGGCCCTCGACGCGCGGCAGGCCGCGCGACGCGGCCCAGCGCCCGTTGCCGTCCATGATGATCGCCACATGCAACGGACTGCCGGAGCGATCCGGTCCGTCAGTTGCTGGGGCGGCGGCGTTCGACATCGGCTGTTCCTGTACCGTCTCAGACCGTCAGGATTTCCTTTTCCTTGGCGGCAAGCAGCTGATCGATTTCGACGATCATGCCGTCGGTCGCCTTCTGCACTTCGTTCGACAGGCGCTCCTGATCGTCCTCGGATATCTCGTGATTCTTCTCGAGCTTCTTGATCACGTCGAGGCCATCGCGGCGCACATGGCGCACCGCAACCTTGGCCGCTTCGGCGTATTTGTGCGCGACCTTGACGAGCTCCTTGCGGCGCTCCTCGTTGAGCTCGGGAATGCGCAGCCGCAGCACCTGGCCTTCGGTCGCCGGCGACAGGCCGAGGTTCGAATCGACGATCGCCTTTTCGACCGCCTTCACCATCGTCTTGTCCCAGACCTGCACCGAGAGCAGGCGCGGCTCGGGCACGCTGATGGTTGCAACCTGGTTGAGCGGCATATGCGAGCCGTAAGCCTCGACCTGGACCGGCTCCAGCATGGAGGCCGCGGCGCGGCCGGTCCGCAGACCGCCGAGTTCGTGCTTGAGCGATTGTGTGGCGCCCTGCATGCGGCGCTTCACGTCGTTGATGTCAAAACCAGGTGCGGCCATGACGTTCTCCCTTTCACTAGAAACCGGCTGTCGACGCCCTCGGGTCCAAAATCTGGACCCGGAGGCGCGGCAATCAGCCGGCGACGACCGTGCCGTGTCCGGACCCGCGCAGAATCGCACCGATCGAACCGGGCTCCGCGATCGAGAACACGATGATAGGCAGCGACGTCTCGCGGGCAAGCGCGAAAGCAGTCGCGTCCATGACCTTGTAGCCGCCCTCGATCGCCTGCGAATGGGTCAGGCGGTCGAAGCGCTTGGCTTTGGGGTCCTTCTTCGGATCGGCGTTATAGACGCCGTCGACATTGGTGGCTTTCAGCACCACCTGCGCGCCGATCTCGGCCGCACGCAGCACGGCCGTGGTATCGGTGGTGAAGAACGGGTTGCCGGTTCCGCCGCCGAGCAGGACGATACGTCCCTCGGCGAGATATTTGTGCGTCGCACTACGGGTGAACAGCTCGGAAATCTCCGGCATCACGAATGCCGACAAGGTCCGCGCCGGGGTGCCCTTGCGCTCGATCGCCGCCTCGAGCGCGAGGCAGTTCATCATGGTCGCAAGCATGCCCATGGTGTCGCCGGTCGGCCGCGAGACGCCGCGCGAGGACACCTCGACGCCGCGGACGATATTGCCGCCGCCGATCACGACGGCGACCTCGATTCCGAGCTTGCGGGCCGCGATCAGGTCGTCCGCGACGCGGTCGACCGTCGGTTGATCGATACCGAACCCGTGGGAGCCGGCCAGATATTCGCCGGACAGCTTGATCACCACGCGACGATAGATCGGCTCAGCCATGATGCGATCGCTTTCTTATCCCGCGCAGGCAGACCTCCGGCGCAAAGCGCCGGACGCCTGGTGTCAGCGGTTACTTCTTGCCGCTGGCGGCCGCGACTTCTGCGGCGAAGTCACTTTCCTGCTTCTCGATTCCCTCACCGAGAGCATAGTTCACAAAGCCAGCGATTTTGATCGGCCCGCCGACCTTACCCTCACCTTCCTTCACCGCCTGGGCAACCGACTTGCCGCTGTCGTGGATGAAGGCCTGATCGAGGAGGCAGACCTCCTTGTAGTAGGTCTTCAGGCCGGAATCGACGATCTTCTCGATGACGTTCTCGGGCTTACCCTGCTGGCGGTACTTGTCGGCCAGCACGTCCTTCTCGCGCTTGACGGTCTCCGGATCGAGCCCGGCCGGGTCGAGCGCCAGCGGCTTCGCCGCCGCAACATGCATGGCGAGCTGGCGGCCGAGCACCGCGAGCTCGTCGGTCTTGCCGGCGGACTCCAGCGCCACGATCACGCCGATCTTACCGGCGCCCTCGATGACGGCGTTGTGGACATAGCTCGACACCACGCCCTTGCTCACCTCGAGCGAAGCGGCGCGGCGCAGCGACATGTTCTCGCCGATGGTCGCGATCGCGTCCGAGATCGCCCGCTCCACCGTGAAGTCGCCAACCTTGGCGGCCTTGATGGCCTCGACATCGGAGCCGTGCTTCAGCGCGACCTGAGCAATCATCTTGACCAGGCCCTGGAACTGCTCGTTGCGCGCAACGAAGTCGGTCTCCGAATTGACCTCGACCAGCACGCCCTTGGTGCCCGAGGTCAGCGCGCCGATCAGGCCCTCGGCCGCCACGCGGCCGGCCTTCTTGGCGGCCTTGGAGAGGCCCTTCTTGCGCAGCCAATCCTGCGCCGCCGTCATGTCGCCGTCGGTCTCGGTCAGCGCCGCCTTGCAATCCATCATGCCCGCGCCGGTCGACTCGCGGAGTTCCTTGACCATCGCTGCAGAGATCGTTGCCATCGTTCAATGTCCTTCTTGCCTGTACAGAAACCGCGGCGCCCGATGGCGCCGCTGTCTGCAACAGGGAAATCGTTGTTCGTGGAAGCAAAGCGGCGGCCGGGCAGACCCCGGCCACGCCGCGTAACTGTTATTCCGCTTCGGCGAGCGTCTTGGCCTGGGCGACCCAGGCGTCGGCACGGCTCGGCAGGCCGACTTCTTCGCCGATCTTGTGCGCGGTGTCGTGGTCGAGCTCGGCGAGCTGCCAGTAGTGGAAGATGCCGAGGTCGTTGAGCTTCTTCTCGATCGCACCGGACACGCCGGTGAGCTTCTTGAGGTTGTCGGCGGTGCCGCGCGGACCAGCCAGGCCCTGGAAACCGGACGGCGCAGCCGCCGGGAGGTCTTCCTGCACCGGCGCAGCCGAGGCACCGATATCGATTCCGGAATCGCCCTGAGCACGCGAGATGCCATCGATGGCGGCGCGCGCCACGAGGTCGCAATACAGCGAGATCGCGCGGCCGGCGTCGTCATTGCCCGGCACCACATAGGTGATGCCCTTCGGGTCCGAATTGGTGTCGACGATCGCCGCGACCGGGATGTTGAGCCGCTGGGCTTCCTGGATCGCGATGTCTTCCTTGTTGGTGTCGATCACGAAGATCATGTCGGGAAGACCGCCCATGTCCTTGATGCCGCCGAGCGAACGGTCGAGCTTGTCGCGCTCGCGCTGCAGCGTCAGCCGCTCCTTCTTGGTGTAGGAGTTGGCTTCGCCCGACGACAGCACGTCGTCGAGATGGCGCAGGCGCTTGATCGAGGCCGAGATCGTCTTCCAGTTGGTCAGCGTGCCGCCGAGCCAGCGCGAATTGACGAAATACTGGGCCGAACGCTTGGCCGCATCGGCAACGCCGTCCTGGGCCGAGCGCTTGGTGCCGACGAACAGGATGCGGCCGCCCTTGGCGACGGTATCGCTGACCGCCTGCAGGGCACGGTGCAGCATCGGCACGGTCTGCGCGAGGTCGATGATGTGGATGTTGTTGCGGGCGCCGAAGATGTAATCCTGCATCTTCGGATTCCAGCGGTGGGCCTGGTGGCCAAAGTGAACGCCAGCTTCAAGCAACTGACGCATAGAAAAATCGGGTAGCGACATAGTGATAATTCTCCGGTTGGTTCCTCCGGAAACGTGTGAGCAGACGAGCCTTATGGCCCGGCTGCCACCGGACGGCCTTTTGAGCCATGTTTCCGTGTGAGATGGCGCGCTATATAGCCTGATTTGCGCCAGAAGCAAGGAAATATGGTCGGTTACACCGGTCGGATAGGCCAAATCGTGCCGAAACGGCCCTGTTTGGCGGCCCAGGGGCTATCACAGGAGCGCGCGGCCAAAATATCGAAAAACAACCCCATGCAAAGGAGCAGGCCGGCGACCGACGCGGTCACGCACGATTCAAATTTTGTCCTTTGACCTTGGGGCTCCGCCCGCGTGGTCGTTGCGACCGTGCGCGGCGATGAACATGGCGACGGCCGACCGGCAATAGGATTCGATTTCGTTGTCGTCCTCTGCTTTCGCCTGATCGAAGCGTGCGATCATCAGGAGATCGGATCCTTTGAAAAGCGCTGCAAACAAGCGGGCGGACTGGAGAGGATCGGGCACCTTCAGAACCGCCTTCGCGTGCAACTGACGCAACAGGGCCTCGATTTGGGCGATGACATGGGCGGGGCCGGCTTCGAAATGGAGCTTGCTCAACGAGTTTTGACCCGTCTTGTCGGCCATGACCATGGCTTCGACACTGCGGACGTCTGATCTCAACAGCGTGCGAAGCAGTAATGATCCCACCGCCATGAGCTGATCTTCGACCGAACCGTCGACCCCTTCAAGAAGGGCCTGTGGTGCAAACAACTGCTGGCAGCCGGCCGCCATGGCCGCGCTGAACAGCGCCTCCTTGTTCTCGAAGTGCCGATAGATGCTGAGCTTGGATATCTTCGCCCGCTGGGCGACCTTGTCCAATGTCGTCGCTTGAAAACCCAACTCCACAAAGAGTTCGCTCGCGGCGTCGATGATCGTTTGGCCAAGCGCCTCGTTGACGGGCCGGCCGCGCCGGCTCTGTCTGTTTTCGGTCACAATAATTCCAGTACTTGACAGTATCCTAATTGTTGAATTACGATACCATGCAGTGTCGGAAATGTGCAAGCCAATGGGTAGGTTTCGACCTGTCCTCCAACGGAGCCCATCACCATGGATGACGTCATCATCATCGGCGGCAGCTTTGCCGGTCTCGCCGGCGCCCTGCAGCTCGGCCGTGCCCGCCGCAAGGTCACCGTTCTCGATACCGGCCTGCCGCGCAACCGCTTCGCCGGCCACTCGCATGGTCTGCTCGGCCACGATCACAAGCCACCGCTGGACATCCTGGCCGAAGCGCGGCAGCAGCTGGCGCGTTATCCCACGATCAGGCTGGTCAGTGCCCGGGCCGACAGCGTCTCCGGCGCCATCGACGATTTCAACGTCCTCACTTCCGATGGCGAAAGCCTTGGGGCGCGTCGTCTGATCCTGAGCTATGGCGTCGCCGACCAGATGCCTGATGTTCCGGGCTTTGCCGAAAGCTGGGGCACGTCCATCGTGCCCTGCCCCTATTGCGACGGCTTTGAAGTCGCCGGCCAGCATTGGGGCCTCGTCTGGTCCGGCCCGCAGTCGCACAACCAGGCCAGGCTGTTCCTCGATTGGACCGACAAGTTGACGCTCTTCGCCGATGGTCACGACATTCCGCCTGATATCCAGGCTGATCTGGCGCGCCGCAACACACCTGTCGTCGATGGCCGGATCGTCGAGATCGCCCATCACAAGGGCCATATCGCTACCGTCAATCTCGATACCGGCCGCAATGTCGCGGTCGACATCCTGTTCGCCAATCCGCGCAACAAGCCGTCCGCAAGCCTGCATGAATCACTGGGCGTTGCCACCGTGGCTACGCCCGCCGGCATCGCCCTCAAGGTCGACGAGCGCCGTCAAACCAGCATGCCTGGCATCTACGCCGCCGGCGACCTCACCACGCCCTTCTTGCCCTCGGTCACCCAGGCATCATCGCAGGGCGCGATGGCGGGTATCTTCGCCCAGCAGTCGATGGTGGTTTGAGAGCGCAGATTCCCTTCTCCGGTCGCCGCGGACCATCAGAACGATGTCGAAAGAACCAATGAACAGCTTCGCCGGAAGATGGGCTCTGATCACCGGGGCGTCGAGTGGCCTCGGCCTTGACTTCGCAGATCTCCTGGCTGCGCAGAAAGTCAATCTCGTATTGGCGGCCCGAAGGCGGGAGTCGATGGAAAAGCTTGCCGCCGATCTCCGCCGCAAATACGGGGTGGATGTGCTGGTCGAGGCGATCGATCTTGCCGCGCCGGGCGCGGCCAGCCGCTTGAAAAGCAGTCTCGATGCGAGGTCGGTGACGATCGACATCTTGCTGAACAATGCCGGATACGGCTTGCACGGCGCTTTGTTGGATATGCCGATCGAGCGCACGACAGACATGATCCAGCTCAACATCACGACGCTCACAGAGCTGACCTACCTGTTCGGCCGTGACATGGCCGCACGGCGATCTGGACATATCCTTCTCGTCGCCAGCCTCATGGCCTTCCAAGCCGTTCCCAGCTACGCGGCCTATGCGGCGACCAAGGCATATGTACTCGCCCTTGGCGAGGCCCTGCACGACGAACTCCGCCCGCATGGTGTGGTTGTTACCACTCTCTGCCCGGGGCACACCGCGACGGGCTTCGATGCGGCTGCCGGCGCGACCCCATCGGCCTTGCTGCGCCTCCTCACCATGAAGCCTCGTCCGGTCGCCGTGAGCGGTGTTCGGGCGCTTATGGAAGGAAAGGCGATGGTGATCGCGGGCCTGGCGAACAAGATGGCAGCCTTTTCAAATCGTCTGACGCCGCGATCAATGCAAAGGGCCACGTTGAAAAGAATAGTGGACGCTTAATGCCTGGAGCGCCGGCGTGTGGGGCTCATCGAACAAGCGGGCGCTCTGAAGGCTGACGATGCAGACGGGGCTTCGATCCGGATCTGGTCGTTCCTCCCAAGGATCAGCGGAGAATGGATCGCTTCATCCTGTTCGCCCTCGCCGCTCGCTGGAGACGATGCGCGCTTTGGCATCAGACAGCTTAGTTAAGATTCAGAACAAGGATATGTCATGGCACAGCACAATGCCGATCGTCCCGACTGGAATGGCCAAAGCGGCGAGCGCTGGATCGCCCACCAGGCCCGGCTCGACGCCAGGCTGGCGGTGTTCGGCGAGGCCGCGATCGAAGCCGCGGCGCCCTCGGCGGGCGAGCGCGTGCTGGACGTCGGCTGCGGCGCGGGCGCGTCGAGTCTGGCTCTGGCCGCCCGCGTCGGCGCGGGGGGCCAAGTGCTGGGCGTGGACATATCCGAACCGCTGATCGCCCGAGCGCGCGCGCTTGCGCCACAGGATACGCCGGTCCTGTTCCGGGTGGCCGACGCCAGCAGCGCCGAACTGCCCGAGGGGGCGTTCGACATCCTGTTCTCGCGTTTCGGGGTGATGTTCTTCGACGATCCGACAGGGGCGTTCGGCCATATGCGCCGTGCGCTCAAGCCGGGCGGGCGGGTCGCTTTCGTCTGCTGGCGTGGCGCGGCCGAGAACGATTGGGTGCGCCTGCCGATGGGCGCGATCAAAGGCATCGTCCCGCCCACGGCGCTGCCCGATCCCGAAGCGCCCGGTCCATTCTCGTTCGGCGACCGGGGGCGGGTGGCTCGCATCCTGGCGGCGGCCGGCTTCACCGATATTGCTATCGCGCCCTTCGATGCTTCCGTACCGTTCGGCGAGGGCGCGACGCGGGACGCGGCGATCGACGAGGCGGTGAAGATGACGTTCGAGGTCGGCCCGCTGTCGCGCGCGCTCGCTGAACAGCCCGACGACATCCGCGCCCGCGCCTCGGCCGCCGTTCGTACCGCCTTCGCGGGCCGCCCCGGCGAGCGGTCGGTGATGATCGACAGCGCAACGTGGATCGTCACGGCCCGCAATCCCGCAAGCTGAGGGATTAACAGGTTTCGACGCGGCGGCCGGCGCAACTGCCTCGCCCTTGCTGCCTCGTTCTGGGTACGCGCAGTGAAACGTCGCCCCTTCGGAAGCCGAATGCGATCGCCCTGCCCTACAGCGCCTCGACGTCGACCACGCCGGCAACCGCCTTGATCGCGCCGGCGATCTGCGGCGAGACCTTGTAGCGGCCGGGCAGTTTCATCTCCACCTCGGTCCCGAGGTCCAGCATCATCACCAGCGAGACGTCGCCGTCGGCTGTACCTACAGGCGCAGCTGCCGGCGCGGGCTTGGCCACCGGCGGCTTTGCCGCACCGCCCGGCGCGGGCGCGGCGTCCGGCATGTTGAGGCGACGGGCGATCGAATCGAGCGGCTTGGTGTCACGCACGAAGATGCGCAGGCCCTTCTGCGTCTTGGCCGCGGCGTGATCCAGCGGTTCGGCGTGCAGCACCCGCGCCCGCACGTCCTCGCCCTGCAGCTCGGCGCCGAGTTGTAGCAGCACGGCCGCGCCCGGCTCGAGCACATCGCGGTACTGCGCCAATCCTTCCGAGAACAGCACTGCCTCGAAATGGCCGGTCGGATCCGACAGGCCCATGATGCCCATCTTGTTGCCGGTCTTGGTGCGCCGCTCCATGCGCGACACCACGGTTGCCGCAACCTTGCCCGCAGTGGCGCCGGTCTTCACAGCGCGCGAGAACTCCGCCCAGGATTGCACGCGGAGCCGCTTCAGCGCGGTCGCGTAGTCGTCGAGCGGATGGCCGGACAGGAAGAAGCCGATCGCATCATATTCGCGCCGCAGCCGGTCCGCCGGCAGCCACGGCTCGACCTGCGGCAGCGTGATGCTGGGCGCATCCGGCGCGCTGCCGAACATGTCGTTCTGGCCCGAGGTTGCCGCCTCGTGGCTGCGCTGGCACGCCGCGAGGATCGCATCGGCGCCGGCGAACACGCGGGCCCGGTTCGGGTCCAGCGAATCGAAGGCGCCGGCCGCCGCAAGACTTTCGATGATCCGCTTGTTGACGGCGCGCGGGCTCACCCGCGCGGCGAAATCGGCGAGCGAGGTGAAGGCGCCCTTCTTGTTGCGCTCCTCGATGATCTGCTCGACGGCTTGGATGCCGACGCCCTTCAGCGCGGCGAGCGCGTAATAGATCGTGTTGCCGCTGACCTCGAAGGTCGGGCCGGAGCGGTTGATGTTGGGCGCCTCGACCTTGATGCCGAGCCGTTGCGCCTCTGAGCGGAATTCGGACAGCTTGTCGGTGTTGTTGAGTTCCAGCGTCATCGACGCCGCGAGGAACTCGACCGGGTAATGCGCCTTCATGTAGGCGGTGTGGTACGACACCAGCGCATAGGCCGCCGCGTGGCTCTTGTTGAAGCCGTAGTCGGCGAACTTGGCGAGCAGCTCGAAGATCGTCTCCGCCTGCCCCTTCGCCACGCCGTTCTTCATCGCGCCGGCGACGAAGATGTCGCGCTGCTTGTCCATCTCGGCGCGGATCTTCTTGCCCATCGCGCGGCGCAGCAGGTCGGCCTGGCCGAGCGAGTAGCCCGCCATCTGCTGCGCGATCTGCATCACCTGTTCCTGGTAGATGATGACGCCGAAGGTCTCCTTCAGGATCGGCTCCAGGATCGGATGCAGATATTCCGACTCCTCGTCGCCGTGCTTGCGCGCGCAATAGGTCGGGATGTTCGCCATCGGGCCCGGGCGATACAACGCCACCAGCGCGATGATGTCCTCGAAGCGGTCCGGCCGCATGTCGATCAGCGCGCGCCGCATGCCCTGGCTTTCCACCTGGAACACGCCGACCACATCGCCCCGCGCCAGCATCTGGTAGCTCGGCGCATCGTCGATCGGCAGCGTCGCGAGGTCGACATGGACGTCGCGCTGCTTGAGCAGCTTGACCGCGACGTCGAGCACCGTCAGCGTCTTGAGGCCGAGGAAGTCGAACTTCACGAGGCCCGCCGGCTCGACCCATTTCATGTTGAACTGGGTGACCGGCATGTCGGATTTCGGATCGCGGTACATCGGCACCAGCTCGCTCAGCGGCCGGTCACCGATCACGATACCTGCGGCGTGGGTCGAGGCGTGGCGCGTCAGACCTTCGAGGCGCTGCGCGATGTCGAAGGCACGCGCCACCACCGGATCCTCGTCGCGGAACGCCTGCAGCTTCGGCTCGCCCTCGATCGCCTGCGCCAGCGTCACCGGCGCGGCGGGATTTTGCGGCACCAGCTTGGTCAGCTTGTCGACCTGCCCGTACGGCATCTGCAGCACGCGCCCGACGTCGCGCAGCACGCCGCGCGCCTGCAACGTACCGAAGGTGATGATCTGCGCCACCTGGTCGCGGCCGTAGCGCTCCTGCACGTACTGGATCACCTCGCCGCGGCGGTCCTGGCAGAAGTCGATGTCGAAGTCCGGCATCGAGACGCGTTCCGGATTGAGGAAGCGCTCGAACAGCAGCGCGAACCGCATCGGATCGAGGTCGGTGATGGTGAGCACCCACGCGACCAGCGAGCCCGCGCCGGAGCCGCGGCCCGGTCCGACCGGAATGCCCTGCGCCTTCGCCCATTTGATGAAGTCCGACACGATCAGGAAGTAGCCCGCGTATTTCATGCGGGTGATGACGTCGAGCTCGAAGGCGAGCCGCTTGCTGTAGTCCTCCTCCGTCATGCCCGGCGAGAGACCGTGCACCCGCAAGCGGTTGGCTAGCCCCTCCTCGGCCTGGCGCTTCAGCTCGGCGGCCTCGTCGGCGGCGGCATCGGAACTCTGTGCGGCACCGACCGTGAAGAACGGCAGGATCGGCTTGCGGGTCTTCGGCCGGAACGAGCAGCGCTCGGCGATCTCGACCGTCGAGGCCAGCGCCTCCGGGATATCGGCGAACAGCACCGCCATTTCCGCGCGGGTCTTGAAGCGATGATCCGGGGTCAACTGCTCGCGGTTGGTCTCGGCGATCAGGTGGCCGCCGGCGATGCACAGCAGCGCATCATGCGATTCGTAGTCGTCGCTGCTGGCGAAATACGGCTCGTTGGTCGCAACCAGCGGCAGGCCCTTCGCATAGGCAAGATCGATCAGGCCGCCTTCGGTGCGGCGCTCCTTGTCGATGCCGTGGCGTTGCAATTCGATGTAGAGGCGATCGCCGAACAGGCCGGCCAGGCGTTCGCAGCGCGTGGCCGCCAGCGCCGCCTGCTCGGCGCGCAGCGCCAGCGCGATCGGCCCGTCGGGACCGCCGGTGAGCGCGATCAGATCCTCGGCGGCGTCGGTGAGCCAGTCGAGCTTGATGTGCGGCGTCTGGTTGACCGGCGTCTCCAGGAACGCCCGCGAGTTCAACCGCATCAGGTTCTGGTACCCGCGCTCGCGTGCCGCCAGCAGCACGATTCGCGTAGGTCCCGTCGTCGCCAGGATGCTCCGCGTGTTGGGCTCGACATCGCCGAAATCCACCGCAACCTCGCAGCCGACGATCGGCTGGATGCCGTAGCCGGCCATCTTGTCGGAGAATTCGAGCGCCCCGAACATGTTGTCGGTATCGGTGAGCGCCAGCGCCGGCTGGCGGTCGGCCTTCGCGAGCTCGCCGAGCTTGGCGATCTTGATCGAGCCCTTCAGCAGCGAATAGGCGGAATGTACGTGAAGATGAACGAATCCGGCATTCGGCATGGCTGCGTACGGGATCTCTTGCGTCAGGGATGGAGCGAGTGCCGAAGCCGGAGCTCGGAAGCGTCAGACCCGACTCGCATCCCCATCGTGGGGCCTTCACCCTGCCAAGTCCACGCCGAACGCGGCGTGGCGTCGGGTCCTCCCGCTTTTCCCCAAGGGGACATTGAAGGGGACATTGAAGGAGTCACCAAGGGCGAGCTATGCCCCTGCCCGCACGAGTACATTTTCAGAACTGGGTGATCAGCTGAGCCCAAACCGCAATCATCCCGACGAACAGCGTGATCGATGCCAGCGCTGCAGCTTCCTGCACGAAAATCTTCAACATGGCCGCTCTCCTGAACTGGAACGTATGCAGAACATTGTTCCTTTTTTGTTCTGGGAGTCAAGCAAGGGTAGTGGGGCAGTTTGAAAACTGCCCGCGAAACAATTCGCTTGGTTAATTCGGCTGATTAAGCGGAAAGACCACGCTGAGACGTGACGAGGCCGCACTCCGATTCCGGGGGCATCACGATGCCGGACCAGCCGTAAGGCTGGTGTCAGCCGGAAATGCTTAGATACGTCCACTGCAACATGGAGAGAACAGTTACCGCCCGGCAGCCTCGCGGTTGCCGGGCGTTGTTCATTTGCGTCCGACAAATTCAGAAACAAAAGTTCCGCTCGTCAGCCTCGCGTAAGCCGGCGCAGCTAAGCGTTGAGCCGCGCTGAGTTCTCAGCTCAGCGAAAAGCATGCCCTTGCTTGGGAGCCTCATCCGTTGGCAACAACGGGTGAGGCTTTTTGCATTTGTCCTGATTTGCCGCGTCGGGTGTCCTAACTGGCATCGCACCGAACAGTTGCCATGCCGGGCGTTCTTCTATCCGTGATCCTGATAGTGTCGAAAGGTGGCGCGCATACTCGGATTGCGTCCACCGGCGAAGACCAATAGCGGGCTCGACTTCGCCGATTTCGATTGATGGTCCAGGCCCGGTCATTCTCAACTAGAGTCTGATGAGATTAGGTTGAGCTGGAACGGCGTCGAACCTTCACCTCTCCCTTGGGAGAGGTCGATTTGCGCAGCAAATCGGGTGAGGGTTCACGATCTATCGAGAGAGCGAGAGCCCTCACCCGGATTGCTTCGCAATCCGACCTCTCCCCGACGGGGAGAGGTGAACCAAGACCGCGCCAAGCCGATTCAACCCAAACTCATCCCGCTTCAGTAAGATTAGGAGGATCCGCCAGGCCAACAAAAAACCCCGGGCCGAAGCCCGGGGTTTTCGCTGCCGCTTGGATCAAGCGAGCAATCAGTATCAGTACTTCGCGATGATCGGGCCACCGAACTTGTAGTTCAGACGGCCGAGGACCATGTCGGTGTCGCCACCGGTGTGGAAGCCAGCAACGGCAACACCAGCCGGGGTGACGAAGGTCGCGCCGTGGGTGTCTTCGAAGATGTGGTTGTATTCCACGCCGAGCGACCAGCCCTGCGAGAAGGCGAATTCGAGGCCAACACCGACCGTCGGGCTCCAACGGGTGTCGAAGCCGGTCGAGGACGCCAGGGCGCCGCCCGGTGCCAGGAACTGGTAGTTGCGATCGGTGACCGCAGCACCGCCCTTGGCGTACAGCAGGACGTTGTTCCAGGCGTAGCCGATCTGACCGGTGAACAGGCCGAACGCATCCGTCTTCGAGCGAACGACGCCGCCCGGGACGAGCAGGTTGCCGGTGCTGCCCTTGAAGTCAGCCCAGTTGCCCTGAGCTTCCAGACCCCAGACCCAGCCGCCGGTCTGCCAGCGGTAGCCAACCTGGCCACCGATGGTGCCGCCGTTGGCGTCGTAGCTGCCGGCCTGGCCGATGCCGTCGACGGTACGGTTGTCGTGGCTCTGGCCCCAACCACCGTTGATACCGATGTAGAAGCCGGTCCAATCATACACAGCGGCAACCATGGGCGGCGGAGCCTTCGTGTAAGGGCGAGCCGCGAGGTCAGCCGCAGAGGCAGCGGTCGCGCTGAGCGCGATCATGCTGGCGGTGACAAGCAAAATCTTTTTCATTTTCCCGTTCCAACTTTTTCTACAGGCCCCCAAGGCCGCGAGACACCGTCATAGCAGCCCCCGGCGGAATTGCTGTAACTTCGCTGCAACAGGCAGGCCCAAACGACTTCGCTCAAATTTGAAGTTAATACTGTATTACAGGGGCTTCTTGGAACTTTTGCCACATAGCTGCCGCACAATTTTCACAATTCAAACCTGCCTGCGCGCCGCGCGTAAGATCGTGTTGACCGGAACCGGCTTGTCCGATTTGGATCGCTGCCCGAGATCGAATCTTCGCAGCGATAAGGAATGCACATGCGGACGATGATTCTTGCTGCTGCGGCGTCTGCGGTCGCGCTCGCTACGCTTGGCACGGCGCCCTCGCATGCGGTCGGCGTGCGCTACCCGTTCTGCATGCAGGGCGACCGTTATCCGGGCCTCAGCAACTGCTCCTATCCGTCCTACGAGGCGTGCCTGGCCACGGCCTCGGGCATTGGGCAGAACTGCATCGCCAACCCCTATTATGCCGGCGATAACGACCCGCGCTCCTATCTGCACGTCTCCCCGCGGGACCGTCGCGAGGGCAATTTCTTCGATCTGTTCTTCACTGACCGCTGATGCGGCCGACATCAGCGCGGGAATGTGAGTTGAAGCAACACCCATGCCGGTGCCTATTCGCGGATGTGCGCCGTGAGCGTTGCTGACGCCTGATTGACTGGAGATTCCGATGCGCAGCCTGATTCCGGCGCTATTCCCGGCACTTTTGGCTTTGGGTAGCATCGCCAGCGCACCAGCTAACGCCCAGAAATACGACACGACCTCGCCGGTCTGCAAAACCAACTACCGATGGGGCGGTGAGGATACCGACTGCGGCTACACGTCGCTGGCGCAGTGCCAGGCATCGGCGTCCGGCCTTGCCGCGATGTGCATCAACAATCCCTATTATGCCGGCCCGCCGAGTGGCGGCCGCTCGCGCGAGCCTGGCCGCGCGCGGCGCTCCGGATATTGAGGATGAGAGCCTTCCCGCTCCGATTAAACGGGAACGAAAAAGCCTTTGAGCTCATCACCTTGACGCACGCTCTTCACGCGAGCCGTTAGCCACTTCACGTGAGACGGCTTATTCGAGCTCGACGACCTGCCCGTTCGACAGCGACACCCGGCGATCCATCCGCGCGGCGAGCTCCATGTTGTGGGTCGCGATCAGCATCGCGACCCGGGTGGCCTTCACCAGCTGCATCAGCGCGTTGAAAACGTGATCGGCGGTTGCCGGATCCAGATTTCCGGTCGGCTCGTCCGCAAACAGCACCCGCGGTGCGTTGGCAACCGCGCGCGCGATCGCCACGCGTTGCTGTTCGCCGCCCGACAGTTCGGCCGGACGATGGGTGATGCGGTCGCCAAGCCCGAGATAGGCGAGGATCTCGGTCGCCCGCTTCACGGTTTCGGAGCGCTTCAGGCCACGAATCATCTGCGGCAGCATGACGTTCTCGAGTGCCGAGAACTCCGGCAGCAGCCGGTGCGATTGATAGACGAAACCGATATCGGAGCGGCGAATCTGCGTGCGGTCGACGTCGGACATCTGCGAGGTCGGCGTACCCGCGACATAGACCTCGCCGTCATCAGGGCTTTCGAGCAGGCCGGCGATATGCAGCAGCGTCGACTTGCCGGAACCTGAGGGCGCCACCAGCGCCACCGATTGACCGGGCCACAGCGCGAGCTTGGCGCCGTTCAGAACCGTCAGCGTCGCCTCGCCCTGCCGATATTCCCGCTTGATGTCATGAAGATAGACGACCGGTACGTCTTCCGCCCCCTCCGCCATGTGGGCTCCTTATTCGTACCGGAGCGCTTCGACCGGGTCGAGGCGCGCCGCGCGCCACGACGGGTAGAGCGTCGCAAGGAAGGACAGCGTCAGAGCCATGATCACGACGGCGAGCGTCTCGCCGAAATCGACCTCGGCCGGAAGCTTGGAGAGGAAATACAATTCGGGCGAGAACAGCTCGGTGTTGGTGAGCCATGACAGGAACTGCCTGATCGATTCGATGTTCAGGCAGATCAGCATGCCGACCGCAAAGCCGGTCAGCGTTCCGACCACGCCGATCGAGGCACCGGTGATCAGGAATATCCGCATGATCGAGCCTTGCGAGGCACCCATGGTGCGCAGGATCGCGATGTCCTGGCCCTTGTCCTTCACCAGCATGATCAATCCGGAGACGATGTTGAGCGCCGCGACCAGCACGATCATGGTCAGGATCAGGAACATCACGTTGCGTTCGACCTGCAACGCGTTGAAGAACGTCGAATTGCGCTGCCGCCAGTCGACCAGGAACACCGGCCGCCCGGCCGCCTCCGTCACCAGCTTGCGGTAGGTGTCGATCTTGTCCGGATTGGTGGTGAACACCTCGATCGAGGACACGTCGTTGTTGCGGTTGAAATAAGCCTGCGCTTCGGCGAGCGGCATGAACACGAAGGTCGAGTCATATTCCGACATGCCGATCTCGAACACCGCGGTGATCTTGTACGGCTTGATGCGCGGGGTGGTGCCCATCGGCGTCACCGCGCCCTTCGGCGAGACCAGCGTGATCATGTCGCCGGCATGCAGCGAGAGCTGATCGGCAAGCCGGCGGCCGATCGCAACCCCCTGCCCCTCGTCAAAGCCCTCGAGCGTGCCCTGCTTGATGTTCTTGGCGATCGAGGTGAGGTTGTTGAGATCGTCGGCGCGGATGCCGCGGATGAAGACGCCGGCCGCGTTGAACGGCGACGATCCGAGCCCCTGCCCGTCGACCACCGGCGCGGCGAGCCGAATGCCCTGCACCTGGCTGATGCGGTCGGCGACGTCCTTCCAGTCGGTCAGCGGCGATTCCAGCGGCTGCACCAGAAGGTGGCCGTTGAGGCCAAGGATCTTGTCGAGCAATTCCTTGCGGAAGCCGTTCATGACGGCCATCACCACGATCAGCGTGGCAACGCCGAGCATGATGCCGAGGAACGAAAAGCCGGCGATGACCGAAATGAAGCCTTCCTTGCGGCGCGCGCGCAGATAGCGTCCGGACAGCAGCCATTCGAATGGCGCAAAAGGCGGGGTACGGACTGGCTCGTTCATGGTCTCATCCATCTCTCGATAATCCCATGATTCGGGCCAAATGTGGCCGGATTACCCCGCCGTACCCGCGGCGTGAATAAACTTTAACCCGCGAGCTTCGCGACGACGTCAGCCGGGCTCATATTGTCGCGCGAACCGTCGCTGCGGCGCTTCACCTCGACCTTGCCCTCGGCAAGCCCCTTCGGCCCGACGAGGATCTGCCAGGGAATGCCGATCAAATCGGCCGCGGCGAACTTGGCTCCGGCACGCTGATCGGTGTCGTCGTAGAGCACATCGACGCCCTTCGCCGAGAGCTCGCGGTAGAGCTGCTCACAGGAGCCGTCGACCGCGGCATCGCCCTGCTTGAGGTTGAGAATCGCGGCGCGGAACGGCGCAACCGCTTCGGGCCACTTGATGCCGGCGTCATCGTGGCAGGCCTCGATGATCGCGCCGACCAGACGCGACACGCCGACACCGTAGGAGCCGCCATGGATCGGCACGTCGACGCCATCGGGCCCGGCCACCATCGCCTTCATGGTGTCGGAATATTTGGTGCCGAAATAGAAGATCTGGCCGACCTCGATGCCGCGCGTGTTGAGCCGCTTTGCCTCGGGCACTTCCTGCTCGAACCGCGCCGCCTCGTGAACGTCCTCGGTCGCAGCATAGACCGAGGTCCACTGCTTGATGATCGGCGTGAGATCGCCGTCGTAATCGACGTCCTCGCCCGGCACCGGCAGATCCAGCACATCGCGATTGATGTAGACGCCGGACTCGCCGGTGTCCGCGAGCACGATGAACTCGTGGCTGAGGTCGCCGCCGATCGGGCCGGTCTCGGCCCGCATCGGGATCGCCTTCAGCCCCATCCGCGCGAAGGTGCGCAGATACGCAACGAACATCTTGTTGTACGAGCGCCGCGCGCCGGCTTCGTCGAGGTCGAACGAATAGGCGTCCTTCATCAGGAATTCGCGGCCACGCATCACGCCGAAGCGCGGACGCTGCTCGTCGC
This sequence comes from Bradyrhizobium sp. INPA03-11B, assembly GCF_040446015.1. Classification (NCBI taxonomy): domain Bacteria; kingdom Pseudomonadati; phylum Pseudomonadota; class Alphaproteobacteria; order Hyphomicrobiales; family Nitrobacteraceae; genus Bradyrhizobium; species Bradyrhizobium sp. INPA03-11B. The sequence goes on along the minus strand of NZ_JASGSR010000022.1, from coordinate 47,299 downwards.
GGAACTTCCACTGGATGTGGTAGAGGTTGAGCGGCAGGTTCTTGTAGGATTTGACGTAGGAGCGGAAGATCTCCGTGATCATTTCCTCGTTGGTCGGCCCGTACAGCAGTTCACGCTTGTGACGATCGAGGATGCGCAGCATCTCCGGGCCATAGGCGTCGTAGCGGCCGCTTTCACGCCAGAGATCGGCGAGCTGCAACGTCGGCATCAAGAGTTCGAGCGCGCCGGCGCGATCCTGCTCCTCGCGAACGATCTGCTCGATCTTCTTCAGCACCCGGAAGCCGAGCGGCAGCCAGGCATAGATGCCGGCGGCCTCCTGCCGCATCATGCCCGCACGCAGCATCAGCCGATGCGAGACGATCTCCGCCTCTTTCGGATTTTCTTTCAGGATGGGCAGAAAAAACCGCGACAATCGCATGGCGTTACTCGGGAATCAGGAAAGCATGGGAAGAGCTGCAGTGAAACCGGATCGGCTGTGAAAACACAAGGCCGCCAAATAAGAAAAACCCTTCAAATCAGGCGATTTTCGGCCATTTGAACGAATTGCGCGCCGCCGAAGTGCCCGGCGCGCTGATCGTGCGCTTACCTGACCTCGAAATCGTCTTCCAGTGTCACTTTCTTGAAATCGGACACCAGAGCGTCGATCTGCATGTGCCAGCGGCCCGGGACCGGCAACGGCACCTTCTTCACGTGCCAATAACCGTCAGATCCGAGCGCGGCGCTGCGTTCCAACGGCTCGATGCCGCGATCCGGCAAGCTCAGCGTCAGCGTTGCCTCCTTGGCCGCAAACGGGCTGGCATCGCCGTTCATCAGCTGCAGCACGAAATCGTTCTGTCCGACCTTGCCCGGCGCGATCAGCACCTGGAACATCGCGGCATCGGTGTGGATATGGACCGCGAGCGGAACGTCGTCCGACATTGCCAGCACGCGCGGCGGCGGCGTGAAGCGCCACAATGCGACGAGACCGAGGATCGCGATCATGAGCACGAATTCGAGCGCGATCGAGCGTTGCAGCGGCCGCGTCCGGTGAAATTCGCGCACGATGGCCGGCGTGAACACCAGCCGGTTCAACGCAGCGAGCCCGAGCAGGACCGCGACAAGCACAAGCTTCGCCACCAGGATGTTGCCATACTCGGTGTCGATCAATGCGCCAAAGCTTTCGAGCTGGACGATCGCGAGTGCCAGGCCCGACAGGACAATCAACGCGACGACCGGCACCGCGAGCATCGAAAACCGCCGCAGCACCCGCAGCAGCGAGTCCTTGCGCTGCCAGGCAAGCACGGCCAGCGGCGCGAGTGCCCCGATCCAGAAGGCGAGGCCGACGCCATGGATGAACAGCGCGGTCCGCGTCAGCCATTGCGGTGAGGCGGTGGCGGCATGGCCGCTGACGGCAAACGACAGTCCGACACAGATCATTGCGACCGCAGTGCGGATAAAGGCTGCGCTGAATGACGGGCTGCGCCACGCAATCGCCGCGATCAGCATCGCGGCGATCGCGAGCAGCAGGGCGGGAAACAGGCTGGTGCCGGCGGCACTGGCCCACGCCGCCCAAGTCAGGACGCCCGTGATCGGCAGGTTCAGCAGCTCGACGCCCTGCAGGCCAAGCGAGGCGATCGCGCCGATGAGGCCGATCTTGAGCGAGAACATGATCAGCCGCTCGCCGGCCGGGCCCTGCCCGATCCAGGCGGCAAAGAACACGCCGCCAACGCCGGCAAACAGCCCCAGATAGAGCCCGAGCCGCGCCAGCCAGATCAGCGCATGAAGCACACCGTCGCCTGACGGCGCCGCCGAGCCGGTGACGACGCCGATCGAGAACAGCAATGAACCCGCAACCGGATGGCCGTCCTGCGACACCACGCGATAGCTGATCACCTGCGTGCCCTGCGGCAGGCCCGCCGGCAGCGTCACCATCACCGATTGATCGACGGCGCGGAACGCGACGTCGCGCGGCTTGCCTGCTGCATCAAGCAGGCTGATCGCGGTCGGCGCTACAGCTTCATTGAAGCGGAGCACCACCGTCTTCGGCGCTTCCGCCACCACGCTGCCGTCCGCCGGCTCGGCGCCGATCAGGACGGCATGCGCATGGGCCGCAGTCGCAACACACAGCGCTACGACGAGCGCAGCTAGCGTTGCAACCAGCCGCACGGCTTTAAGACTTCGGCAGCAGCTTGACGGCGGGCGCCGGCGTCTTGCTGCCATGGTCGTGCCCGCCGCCCTGCCCCTCGGCCGGGATATCGATCCAGCGGCTCACGCCCTGCTCACATTCCTGCACGACCGGGAAATAGAGCACGGTGTTCGGCTTCAGCGTATCGGTGAGGAACGTCTGCATCACGAACTCGTCGTAGTTCTTGTCCGTAAGCTTGCCACCGCTCCAGGCGACTTCCTTGACGCCCTCGGAAAGCTTGGCGCCGTGATAGTCGTATTCGGCGGCGTATTTTCCGGTGACCGTATCGAGAGTCCAGCCGGGCTTCGGCATCGGCTTCACCCCGATCACGCCTTCCGGAATCTGCACGCGGATCTTGATCGTCGCCGATCCTGCGCAACCGTGCGGCACGGCGAACACCGCCTTGTAGTACGAACCAACCGGCGCCTGCTTTCCTTCAAGCGTGATATGGGCGATCGCCGGCGACGCTGCGAGCAGCGCCGCTGTTGCGATGAGGAGCGTGGGTGATCGCATGGCGCCCTCACATCTTCTTCATGTCCATGTGACCGGAATGGTCGCCATGGCCGGAGTGATCGCCGCCACCCGGCGCCTGCGCGCCGACCGCCTGCACGTCGAGCGAGACCGCGACCTTGCCGGCCTTCTCGAATTCGAGCGTGACGGGCACCTTGTCGCCCTGCTTCAGCGGGCTCTTCAGGTCGAACATCATCAGATGGAAGCCGCCGGGCGCAAGCTTCACGGTCTTGCCCGGCTCGATGGCCAATCCCTTGTCGAGCGCGCGCATCTTCATCACGCCATTGTCCATCGACATCTCGTGGACTTCGACCTTGCCGGCGACATCAGCCGAGCCGGACACCAGACGATCAGGCGTCGTCCCCTTGTTTTCGATCGTCAGGTAGCCGCCGCCGATCTTGGCACCGTTCGGCGTCGCGCGCGTCCACGCCTGCGTGATCACGAGGTCGCCGGCCTTGACGTCCTCGGCGCGCGCGGACGTCGACACAACAGCAGCAGTCAGCGCCGCGAGAGCGAGGATACGAGAGAGCGTCTTCATGGCGACAGATTCCTTTCAGGTTGAAGTCGTCGTGTTATCGGGTTGCTGCGGCCTGGGCGTCAGACCATTTGTTCAAATCGGCGATTTCGGCCGATCCTTCGATCGTCGTGATGGTCCCGTCTCTGGCGATCAGCATGGTTCGCGGGATATCGCCCTGCCAGGCCGGATCGATCTCAAATCTCAATCGTTCGGCGAAACCATCGCCGAAAATCCAGTTCTCGGCCGATTGGAGCCCCGCGCTATCCAGCATCGACCGCGTTGCCTGCGGCAGGTTTGGAACCAGATCCGCGCTGATCGTCACGACGTCGATACCGGGATGATCCTTCATGAACTGGCCAAGCTGCGGCAGCTCGACCTTGCATGGTCCGCAGGTCACGCCCCAGAAATGCACCAGGGTCGGATGGCCGGCATGCGCATGCAGCAACTTTTGCCAGCTGCCGCGTTCGAACGGCCTGGGTACGCCCGCCTCCGCCGCCAGCGCTGACGGCAGCGTTGCCAGCAGGATCAGAATGGCGAGGAAACGGCGTTTCATGGTTCGCCCTCGATCGCCTGAAAATGATAGCCGTCGGCCTTCGTCATCCACGACAGGTAGGTTTGCCGGCGGTCGGTCACGAGCAGCGGATGGTCGGAGCTGTCGGTGGTGTCCGCGACAACAGTCGGCTTCGACCAGGTTGCTCCGTCGTCGCGCGATGTCATCAGATTGATCGACGTCTTTTGCCCGTCGAATTCCTTCCAGGCCATCACAAGCCCCTGCGGGCCCGCGATCACCTGCGGCCGTGACGGGCTGTGGTTGAGCTGACCGATAGGAAGTGGTTCGGAGAAGGTTTTGCCGCCATCGCGCGACCGTGCGTAGAACAGCCCCTTGCGTGCCTTGCCGTTCGTGTACCAGGTCACGTGATAGGTTCCCGCGGACGAAATGGTCAGGCTGGGACCATGATGCGGACATGCCGCGATCTGCCAGTCGTCGCGGCTCACCCGATGCAACTCGCCTGATGTGGCCAGATCGGTGAACGTCACGATCGCATGGTCGCGTACACCGCCTTCGAAGATGTTGCGAAACACCACCACCGGATGACCTGCGCCATCGAATGCCAAAGCGAGACGACAACACTCGCAGCTGTTGTCAGCCGCCATCCGCGCATCGGAATAGGTCGCGCCATTGTCCTTCGATGACGCGAAGAACAATCCGGCGCCATCATATTTCTCGCCGCGCTGCTGCGCCGGCACACGGTTGCGCTTGTCGAGCCAGACCGCGAACACGGCGCCGGCAGGATCGAAGCCGATCGCCTCAAACCGTTGGCTCTCGTTGTTCGCGGTGATTGGCTTCGGGGGATCAAAGCTGTGCCCGCCATCGGTGGAGCGCGTGGTCAGCACCTGGCCATTGAAGGCCTGATCGCGAAAGATCGAGAACGCCAGCGCAATGTCTCCCTTGGCATCGATCGCGAGCTTCGGCCGCGCGTCCGGCCCCCAATCCAGGTTGAGCCGATCCCGCGTCACCTGCACCGGCGCGGAAAAGCTCTTGCCCTGATCCTTCGAGCTCGCGACGGAGATCTGGCCTCCGGCCATCCACGCCAGCCACAGCGTCCCGTCCGGCGCGAAGGCAGGAGTGACCTTGCTCGCGCAACGCAGAACGGTTTCCTCGCACGCCGCTTCCGAGGCGTGCTGGTGGCTCATCTGCGCGTCGGCGAGGTGCGGCAAGGCTCCGAGCATAGCTGCCGCGAGCACCGTCCGAGCCACAGATTTGCGAGAAATCATCGATGCGCTCCTCATTTGAACGCGATCTTCATGCCCGCCACGAACGTCCGCGGCGAACCGGCATAAATCGAGTTGGGGTTGTTCGCCAGTATGCTCGCAGGATTTTGAACGCCTGCCGTGGTGACCGAGTTGGCGATATTGTTCGCGGAGGCGATGTAGGTTCGATCGAACACGTTCCGCACCTCGAGATACAGATTCAGCGACTTGAAATAGTCGGAGATCAGATCCGTCGTGTAGTGAACATTGAGATTGACCAGCTCGTAACCCGGCGCCCGCAGCAGATTGGCGTTGTCCATGTAGAAGCCATCCTTCCACTGGACCTCGACGAAGCCGCCGAGCCCCCGGAACGGACCCGACAACTGGTCGTAGCCAAGCCGTGTCGTCAGCTCGTTCGGCGAAATCCCCGGAATCTTGTTGCCAGCGCGATTGAAGCTGAACACCGCGCCATTGGTGATGTTCTCGACATATTCCGTGTAGACCTCGTCGAGATAGGTATAGGCCGCCGAGAACCGCCAACCCGGCAGGAACTTCCAGTCGGCGGCCAGCTCGACACCGCGATGTTCCGACCGCGGCGCATTGAACGTGTAGGTGATCCCCGCCCGCGGCGTTGCCTGCGAAACCAGCTCGTCCTTGAAGAACTCGTAGAACCCGGTGGCGCTGACCTTGACCGCGTTGTTCGGCGTCCAGTCGGCGCCGAGGTCGTAGCCGAGATTCTTTTGCGTCCGCAGCTGGGTGTTATTGCCCGACGAGCCGTCCGGCAGGATGAACAGGTTGCTGACCTGCGGCGTGCCATATCCCGTTGCCACGCGGCCGCGGAGTTGCCACTCGCTGTTCAGGCGGTAGAGCAGCGCGAGCTCGGGCGCAGTGTTCTGGAACTGCCGGTCCGCCGTCGTGACGGCCGTGGTCGTCGTCCCGGCCGCGCCGGTATAGATATAGCCGGTGTTTCGCCCCGTGAGATTGGTGGTCTCCCAACCAATGCCGGCGACCGCCGTCAAGGCGGGCGTGAGCTTCAGTTCCTCGCGCGCGCGAAGGCCGTAATTCGTCGTCGTGCTGAACAAATTGCTGGACAGGCTTCCCAGCGTCGCATTGCCGCCCGGCATCACATTGCGGGTGTCGCTCGAAGCCGTGAGCGTGTTGTAGAAGCCCCCGAAATAGGCCGTCGAATCCATCCCGAAGATATCGCCGCGCCTGACGATGTCGCTCATGTAATTGTAGGACGGGAAGTCGCCGATCGCGCTCGTCGATCCCGTCGGCTGGCTGATGTTGCGGTCGTCGAACACGAACTGGTTGCGCCAGGTGGTCTGGTTGTCGAAATCGTGCTCCCAACGGCCGCCGACGATGGTGCGGCGATCGTCGCGCCCGAGACCGGCTTGAACAGCGGTCTCCTTGTCGGTGCCCGCCGCCGAATTGAAACCGTTGTTGAACAAGGTCACGGTTCCGCATCCCGGCGCGGCCGTGGCTCCGGTCGCGCAGCCCTGCTGGAATGGGTTCTGGTTGAACTGGTTGAGCGAGGAGCGGATCGGCAGGCGTGTCGCCAGGTCGTTGTTGATCAACTTGAACGTGAAACGGTCATCCGGCGTCACCTGTAGCGTGCCGAGGAAGTTGACGGTCTGGGTGTTGAACCAGCTGTTGCCGAGATAGCCGTCGCCGCGGGTGTCGCTCGCGAACAGCGAGCCTTCGAAATTGCCGACCTTCTTGCCCGCGGCCAGATAGTTGTTGAGATAGCCGAAGCTGCCGCCATCGACGCCATATTCGACGCCGTCGATCGTGCCGCCCGGCCGGGTCCGGAAATTCAGCGCACCGCCGGTCGCGTAATTGCCGTACAGCGCCGATGATGGGCCGCGGACCACGTCGATCGCGCCATAGGCATGTGGATCGATCAGATCGCTGCGCGACAGACCGTCCGGCTGTGTGACCGGGAACCCGTCGTCGAAGATGACGAGATTGCGGATGCCGAAGCCGTTACGGGCATTCGAGCCGCGGATCGAGATCCCGAAGTCACGCGGGCCGTTGCCCTGCTTGATCGAGATACCCGGACTGTCCCGCAGCACATCAGCGACGGAGAACGATGGCCGGTTGTCGAACTGGCTGCGGTCGATGGTGGTCTGCGTCTGGCCGGCCGGCGCCTGGTTCAGACCGTTCCGGGCCGCTGCAGCGGTCTCTCCCGGCCTCGCGGCGCGTGCCGTATCTGCGGCCACCGTCGGCGCCGCGCGCGGTTTGGGCGGTCGCCGGACGGATGCCGCACGAACGCGGGGCATCTGCGCGACCGGCTTGGTTCGCGCCGCCGTCCGGGGCGCCTCGACCGTGACGGAGGGCAGTGTCGTCTGGGCCTTCGCCCAACAATTGATCGTCGAAAGGGCCGCACCGAGCATCAGCGCACTTGCCCTGCCCCGCGGTTGAAACCGAAACATGGATGAATCCTGACACCGGCTCTCCGGCCGGCTTGTTCAAGGGCACTCGCCGGCGCGGCACGCGCACCGGCAGCGACAATCTGGTCAGGACAACAGCGGCGGCGCGCGGGCCTGCGCGGCAAGATGCGCCCGCGAACCATCGAATTCGCTGGCGAAATCCAGCCAGACGATCCGGCTTGGCACGCGCGGGGCGGCCTGCGCTGCGACTTGCGGGTTATCAACGGGCGCACCGGTCTGCAGCACGCTGCACGCCGAGCAGCAGCCGTCATGGGCGTCATGACCGGTCTGGTCACCCTGCCCGCCGCCTGAGCCGGCATCGCCGTGGCAGATGGTGGCCGCCGCGAGCGGATCCGACGCGGCAAGGCTCGCCGCCCAGCAGGCCCCGATCGGTGCAAAAATCTGCACCAGCAGGGCAACCAGGACTATGGGCAGAAAATTCTTCAGCCGCCGGCGCATCGCAAAACCCATCCGGGACGGAACTAACCACCAAGGGCGTCGAAAGTCGAGATCGTGCAAACGCCCGGCTTCTTCCAGCCGGCGGAATTTGCCGAACGTGACGTTGGCGTCGCGGCTGCCTCGCAAGTGGTCGTATCTCCTTACCCCATCACGGGTTTTCACACGAATGTCATAACCGGGAGCGGCTCCATCCCAATCATTTCGCAAACTGCTCGAAATTTGAACAATCGTTGCCGAAAATGATGACAAGGCTGGAAAGATAGTCTACCAATTCGGGCGCAGGTCAGCCGCGAGGTGTGTCCTGGTGGTCCAAGTCTCGGGAGGAGCCCGACGCGCACAAGCAGCGTCACCCCATCAATCAAGATCAAATCGAATTTTTGGGGCAAATAGGGTCGACACAATTTTTGGAGCAGGGCTTGGAGCCCTGCTCTTTTTTTATGTGATGATCGCATCGAGCAATGACCTCATCATCGAATCCAATCGAACGCAGTTTTGAACTCGCGGCAGCGGCTTGCGATGATCTGACGCCGCACGTGTACCAACGGTTGTTTCGCGAGCATCCCGAGGCGCAGCCGATGTTTCGCACCGAAGGCAGCGAGCCGGTGAAAGGCTCGATGCTGGCGTTGACCATCGAGGCCATCCTCGATTTCGCCGGCGAACGCCGCGGACATTTTCGTCTGATCGAATCGGAGGTGTTCTCGCACGACGCCTACGGGACGCCGCGCGAACTGTTCGTCGCTTTCTTTGCGGTGATTAGGGACTGCCTGCGTGACATTCTCGGCGAGCAATGGTCCGCGGACATCGATGCTGCGTGGCACAAGCTGCTGCGCGACATCGAGGCCATCGTCCTGCAGCAGAAACATCTCGTGGACGCGAGGGCGTAGCGTCACCGTTCCGATTGTGACACACTCCCTTTATCCGCGGCGCGTGCAACTGACGCCGACGGTCAGAAAAACGAAGAGGGAGCAAACAATGCCAGGCACCGACAAGGGGATGGATAAGGCGTCGACGACGCGGCGCGACCTTCTGCAAATGGCGGCGGCAGGTGGAGCCGGCCTGCTCGGCGGAATGGGCGTGACAACGTCCGCACTCGCCGCCGAGATGGGACGTTCGGAAAAGCCGCTGAAGGCCGCATTCTCCAACGCCGGACTGCAGGCGACGTGGTGCGCGCAGGGCAAGAAGGCCGCCGAGTTCTGGGGCAAGCTGTTCAATGTCGAGGTCACCTGGTTCGACGGCCAGCTCGATGCCGTCAAGCAGCGCGCCGCGATCGACAACATGGCGTCGCAGAAATGGGACTTCGTCGCGATCCAGGCCTTCGGCATCGGCACGCTGACGCAGCCGGTGCAGAAGATGATCGACGCCGGCACGCCCGTGATCGACATGGACACGCTGATTGCGCCGCTCGACCAGATCAACGTCCACTCGTTCCTCGCCCCCGACAACGAGTTCATGGGCGCCTCGGTGACGCAGGCGCTGTGCAACGCGATCGGCGGCAAGGGCAAGATGATCATGACCCAGGGCGCGCTCGGCCACACCGGCGCGCAGGGCCGCGCCAAGGGCTTCAACTCCGTCGTGAAGCAGTTCCCGAACATCGAGGTGCTGGACACCCAGCCCGCCGACTGGGACGTCTCCAAGACCGCCCGGCTCTGGGAAACCTATCTGACGAAATATCCGCAGATCGACGCGGCGTTCTTCCACAATGACGATATGGCGCTTGCGGCCTACAACATCATGAAGGCACACAACCGCACCAACATCCTGATCGGCGGAGTCGACGCCATGCCGCCGGCGATCCAGGCCGTCAGCGAAGGCCGCATGTTCGCGACCGTCCGCAACCCATCCTGCCGCATCCATGGCGGCGCGATCGTCGCGGGCGTTGCCGCCGTGGTCGGCGGCGAGAAGAGCGGCCAGGGCATTCCGAAGAACGTCGTGACCGACGGTCCCGTCGTGACCAAGGCCAACGCCGCCGGCATGCAATGGATGGAGGATCACTTCCTGATCTGAGCGGGCCTCATGTCGCAGGGACGCTCCCCGATCCTCGAGTTGAACCAGATCACGAAGGCCTTCGGCGGTGTCGAAGCCCTTCGTGGGGTCGACTTTGCACTGCACGCCGGCGAGATCCATGGTCTCGTCGGCGAGAACGGCGCCGGGAAAAGCACGCTGATGAAGATCATCGCCGGCGTGCACCCGGAATTCTCCGGCCGCTTCATGCTGGACGGCAAGGAGACCCGGTTCCGCTCCACCCGCGACGCGCATGCCGCCGGCATCGGCATGGTGCATCAGGAGCTCAGCGTCGCACCTGATCTCACCGTCGCCGAGAACGTCTTCCTCGGCAACCAGCCGACCAACCGCCTCGGCTTCGTGCAATGGCGGCGGATGGCGCGCGAGGCCGGCGAGCAGCTGTCCCGCTTCGGCATCGACGTCGATCCGATGACGCGGCTCGGCGACCTGCCGATCGGCCTGCAGCAGTTGATCGAGATCGCCCGCGTGCTGTTCTCGGGCGCGCGCATCATCATCCTGGACGAGCCGACCTCCGCCCTCTCCCCGCCCGAGGTCGAACGTCTGTTCGCGACGCTGCACAGACTGCGCGACGAAGGCACCAGCATCGTCTTCATCTCGCATTTCATCGAGGACATCCTGCGGGTCTCCGACCTCGTGACCGTGTTCCGCAACGGCCGCAAGATCGCCGAGACCGCCTCCGCTGACACCACCAAGGGCGCGCTGATCGAGGCCATGATCGGCCGCGGCGGCGAAGCGCTGGAGCACAGCTACACCGACGACTTGATGCTCCCGCAATCGGGCGCCGGCGCGGCTGTCCTGAAGGTCGATCAGCTTTCGCTCGGCCGCACCCTGCAGGACGTCTCGTTCGAGGCCCGCTCCGGCGAAGTGCTCGGCATCTACGGCTTCATGGGCTGCGGGCAACTGGAGCTGTCGCGCATCCTGTTCGGAAAGCTCCGCCCCGATGGCGGCACGCTCGCGGTCGACGGCGCCGCGAAGACCTTCCGCAGCACCGCGGCTGCGCGGCGGGCCGGCGTCGCGCTGGTGCCGGAGAGTCGGCGCGCCATGCTGTTCCACCAGGAACCGGTCTACAAGAACATCTCGATCAGCATCCTCGAGCGGATCTCGGCACTGCTGCTCAAGCCGGTGCGCGAGCGCGCCATCGCCCAGCGCCAGGTCGAGCAGTTGCAGATCAGGCCGCCGGTGGTCGGCCTCGATCTCGGCATGCTCTCCGGCGGCAACCAGCAGAAGGTGGCACTGGCGAAATGGCTCGCCTACCCGCCGCGCCTCTTGGTGCTGTGCGAGCCGACCCGCGGCATGGATGTCGGTGCCAAGAACGACGTGATCAACATCGTGCGGGACCTCCGCGCCAAGGGACTGGCGATCATCGTGCTGTCGACCGAGCCCGAGACGGTGCTGTCGCTGGCCGACCGCATTTTGGTGCTGAAGCGCGGCGCGGTGGTGCGTGAATTCGCGGGTGAGGCAGTCAGCAAGGATCGGCTGCTGGAGGCCGCGTGATGGAGAGACGTGATGGCAAGTAGCGATAGCGCGACAGCGCCAGCGGATCACAAGCGGCCGCGCGGGCTGGCGCCGTTCCTGCGCTCGCAGATGCGCAACATCGCGCCGTTCCTGACGCTGATCTTCCTCAGCGCCTTCTTCGCGATCGCGAGCCCGTCGTTCGCGACCATTGACAATGTCGGCAACATCCTGACGCAGGTGTCGGTCACCGGCATCATCGCGGTCGGCCTCACCTTCGTGATCCTGTGCGCCGAGATCGACCTGTCGATCGCCAGCATCGCCAACGTCACCGGCATTGCGGTCGCGTACTTCACGCTGCAGGAATCCTACGTCAACATCGCCAATGTCCCGATGCCGGGCATCGTCGCGATCCTGCTGGCGCTGGCGCTGTGCGCGCTGCTCGGCCTCGTCAACGCGCTGGGGCTGACCATGATCGGCATCCCCTCCTTCATCATGACGCTCGCCATGATGCAGATCGCGGCCGGCGTCTCCGCGCTGCTGGTACGCGGCCAGATCGCCTACAAGGTGCCGGACCTGATCACGACGCTCGGCTCGGGCTCGATCGGCGGCATCCCCTGGATCGTGATCGTCGCGGCGGTGATGCTGCTCGGCGGCCATCTGGTGCTCACCTACACGCGGTTCGGCCGCTACGTCTACATGGTCGGCGGCAACCGCGAGGCCGCGGAATTCGCCGGCCTCAACGTCAAGCTCATCCTCGGCAGCGTGATGGTGATCTCGGCGGTCTGCTCGGGGATCGGCGGGATGCTCGGCGTCGCGCATTTCGGCAGCGCGCAGCAGAACGAGTTCGACACCTATTTGCTGGATTCGATCGCGGCCGTGGTGGTCGGCGGCACCAGCCTGTTCGGCGGCCGCGGCGGCATCGGCAACACCATCGTCGGCCTGTTCGTGCTCGGCGTGCTCAACAACGGCCTCGACCACGTCAACATCGACAGCTTCCTGAAGATCCTGATCCGCGGCCTGATCCTGCTCGCGGCGCTGATCATCAACGTCTACGCACAGCGGCTGCGGGAGCAAGCGGCGGATTAGGCACGTTGAAATTCTGGTAGATTGTTCGCACGCGGCCCCAATCACGGCGTCGTCCCGGCGAAGGCCGGGACCCATACTCCGCGGCGGATGTTGTGAAGGGGACTCGTCGTTCCGGCGTCGCTCAATAATGACTGCCTGTGGTTATGGGTCCCGGCCCCCGTGCGCAATTGCGCACTAGGCCGGGACGACCGCGGAATATGTGGCGTGCTCGCGACACTAGTCGGTGTCATCACCCGACAGCTGACGGATGCCCTGCAGCAATTGCATCCAAAATTTCCGAACAGGCCCGGCCGCGCCGGCGCTAATCTCGGGTGGGCAGCGGAGGGTTACGCCTTTGTCAGCGTCAACGGCACATCGGAAGATATGCGGGAGGTTCGGAAGGACGATCGCCGTTGCAGTCGGTGTTGCTCTCAGCCAGGCCGCGGCGGCAGCACCGCCCGATAACCCGAATCCGGCGCTTGCCCCATGGTTTGAGAGCCTGAAGCAACCGGGCACCGGTGCGTCGTGCTGCTCGATTGCGGATTGCCGAACAGTCGAGTTCCGACAGGACCGGGACGGCTACGAGGTGTTGATCGATAGTCGCTGGAAGCTGTCGTCTCCATTCTGGCTGCGGGTCCCGCCGAACAGGATCATCAACAGAACCGACAACCCGACGAACCGCGCCGTGGTCTGTTTCACGCCAGAGGCCGGCATTCTCTGTTTCGTGCGTCCGGCCGAAAGCTAGTCCATGCCGCTGCGGCTGACACGACTTTCGGTACTTCCAGTTCACCTGGCAAAATCCGGCTGCCAGTGGCGCAACTCGCGCGCGGCGTACGTGACCGCGCCGATCGTTGTGTAGGACGGCGCCTCCAGCATCATGTTGCGCGCGAGCTTGAGGCTGCGCGCCTCGCAGATCGCGCGCTGCTTCTCGTCGGCGATCCATTCGAAATCGATATTGTGCGCGAGGCCGAGAATGCGCCGGATGGTCTTGGCCGCTGCGAAGCCGATTGTGTCCTGGAACAGCCGCGCCATGTAGGCCTGCCGTTCCGCCTCCAGCCGTGCCGCGCCCGCCGCGCTGTCGAACAGCGACACCGGATAACCGTCGCCGCTCGCCTCGTTGCGCCACAGCTCGAGGAACTTTCGAGAAAATCCGCTCCAGACGCCCTCGATGGTCTCCAGCAACCACGCCTCGAATGAGGCGCGCTCACCTTGTGTGCGCTCGTGGCCGGCGGAGGCCAGATAGGCCATTAGCAGGTTGCCGATGACGGCGCCGATATCGAAGCCCATCGGACCGTAGAAGGCGAATTCGGGATCGATCACCCTGGTCTCGGTTTCTGTGACCATGATCGAGCCGGTATGCAGGTCGCCGTGCAGCAGTGCCTCCGGGCTCGCCATGAATTTCAGCTTGAGCCTGGAGATCGCGACATGGAGGTCGAGGTCCTCGCGGAACGCCGCCGCGGTCGCGTCGAGATACGGCGCGGTCCAGCGGTTCTGCTCGGCGATCCGGTATGGATCGGTGAAGATCAGGTCCTCGGTGATCTTGCAGAGCGCATGGTTGCCGGCAAACGCCGCGATCCCTTCCTTCTTCTCCGCCGCCGACAGCGCGAGATCGGACGAGAAGAACAGCGTCCGCGCCAGGAAGGTCGAGATATCCTCGACAAAGCGCGGATAGCGCGTGGCTCCGATCAACCCCTTGCGCATGATGATGTGCGGCTCGAGCAGCTCCATCGCGGTGAGCGCAAGCGGCGCGTCGTGATGCAGCACCGCCGGCACGAGCTTTGGCGCCAGCCGCGCCTGATGCACGAGCGCCAGATGTTCGTAGTGCGCCCGCGACAGCGGCAGCGGCCAGCTCTCGCCGACCAGCCGGACATAAGGCAGTGCCTGCTTGACGGCGATACCGACGCCCCTGCCCTTGACGATGAAGACGAGGTTGAGATTGCCGTCGCCGACCTCGCTGATCGACCAGTCGGCCGGCGCGCCGCCGAGTTGGGTCACCATGGCCGGAAGCCCGGCTAGATAGTCCCGTAGATCGGCCTCGCGCAGGATTCGATACTGACTGGCTCCGGCGGAGCCTGGTTGCGCCTGCAGGTTCATGGTGGCCCCTCCTTCGATTGCCTCCGGGCGAGGTTGATCCTCGCTCCCGTTCCAGGATGTTCGCAGCGATGGCGGCCTTTCACCTGGCTGGATCATAGTTGCAGCAAATGCGGGCGGCGGCCAGCGCATAGCGCGCGATGACCGCGCCGCCGTCGGGTCTGAGCGGGATCAAGCCGATCATCGCGGTGCCGCCGACCATTTCATCCCAAATAGCCACCACTAATTTCTGAAACTTGATGTCAATGTTTCCTGCAGTCCGCACGGGATGGGATTTGCGTCCCGTCAAGCTGGATGTAACCTGCCGGTGTCGAAACGTGTCGATCCGCGGCACAGGCATCGACCGCGAGCAGGTCGCACGATGACGGACGACACCGAGACCATTTCGCTGCGTCACACCATGGTCGACGGCGTCCAGCAGGACGACGACTATGAAGTGATCTGGCGCGGCCTCCCGGTGGGGAGGATCATGCGGCAGCATGACAGCCGGCAATGGTGGTGGGGCTGCAACGTCTATGGCCGGCCGCCGACAAACGGTGACAGAGGTCCTGCGATTGATTTCAAGGACGGTCAGGTCCGCTTCAAGCTTGCCTGGGCGCGGCTCAGGCCGACCCTGACCGACGAGGAGATCGCCGTCGCGACACGCCACGCGGAAGGACTGCAGAAGCAAACGGCCGGGCAAGCCGTGGCGGCCAAACCGGACGTGGTTCAGGTCATGCAAAACAGCCGCGGGGCGCTCCGGCATCGCGTGCTCAAGCCCGGCACCATCGAATTCAACGGCGGCGCCATCGACTGCGTGATCCGAAACATCTCGGAGACCGGCGCCGCGCTCGAAGTCACGAGCCCGGTCGGCATCCCCGAGACCTTCAACCTGGTGCTCCCCGGCGATCACACCACACGTCCATGCCGTGTCGCCTGGCGCAGGGAGCGCCGGATCGGGGTCAGGTTCACGTAAACCTCAGGCCGGGGAAACTGTTCCCGCACGCCGCTTCACTCATGTAGGCTACTGCGCAACTCGGCCTGCAGGTTCATCCATGTTCGTCGCCGTGTTCTCGATCTTCGCCGCCAGTCGCAAGGACCCGCTTGTCGACATGGTCGAGCGCGTGCACGCCGGCTTCTTTGCCACCGGTTTGGGTGAGCCGACGGTGCGGTTCAGACTGTCCGATCCCCCACTCAGCGCCGAGATCGCGGCCGTGCAAACCATTGCGGGGACGAAGCGCGTCTCAAGCATCGCCAGGGTGCTGAAGCGCTGGCCCGAATTGGAGCACTTCGCGCGCACAACCGGCTCGGTTGGTCCCGGCAGAGCCGAAGTCCGCGCGATGTCGAACGTGACCGAAGCCGGCACCGTCGAGGCGGTCGACTTCGCGATCCTCAGGGAGATCGCAGCAGGCGTCCCGAAGTCATTTCCATGCCACGCCATCGACCTGCACTTCTCGGTGCCCGCCTTTTCGGATGGCCCGCCGCTGCCCGCTGCGCCCGACCTTCAGACTCTTCGCGGCCTGATGCGCGCCGGCGTCGACATCGGCGCCGGACATCCGACCTCGCCCGGCATCAGCGTGCACGACAAGTGGTGGGTGGACGGGCGGCAGCGGTCGCTCGCCGCACTGCGCGTCGTCGAAGCCGACCCGCAGGCCAAGAAATTGCCGGAGCCGCCGGCCGATGTCGCAGCCCTGCTTGCGGCCTGCGGCAAGGTACGAAAGACGGTCCAAGTCCCGATGGTCGCGGCGCCCGCCGCTGCGGCGCCGGCTGCCGCCCCGCATCCCGGCGGCTTGCCTCAGCCGCTGGACGACGCCATCCGCGCGGTCGTGCGTGAGCATCGGGCGGGGATGAGCGAGCTGCTCGCGACCCTTCCGCACGATCTGCCCTATCAGGTCGAGAGCGTGGCTGCGACGGCCTCCGGCGAGAGCCCGGGCACAGGCCCCAAGAAGCCCGATCTAGTTCGTGCCTTTGCGCCGCTCGGCTACGATTGCCGCGGCGAGAGCGGATCGTTCCGGCTGCAGCGGCGCACGCCGGGCAATCTCACCGTCAGGCTTCAGGTCGATGTCGGCAGCTGGGGCAGTTCGGTCACCGCCTTCATGCAGGTGATCGGCATGGTGAACGGACATGCCTTCAAGGCGACGCTGCCGCTCCATGCCTCGCGCGGCGCGGTCCGCGGCGACGTGAGAGGGGTCGAGTTGCCGAGCCAATTCCCGATCGGCGGCGCCGAGCGATGGCGGCAAATAACTGACAACCTGGCAACGCTTAATCGCAGCTTCGTGCCTGAGATCGAGGCGATCTCCGGCCCCTCACCCGAGTGGTTCCGGCCCGAGCAAACCTGAGTTCGGCGCTCACCCGTCAGCACGACACGCCGCTCATGCGGGCGACTTGGCTGCCTCAGTTATGAAACTCCGGCATCCCCATCAGCTTCGACAGCCGCTCGATCGAGAGATAGCCGGAATAATACGCCCACATCGCGATCGCGAAGATCACCGCCGAGATCACCGTGGTCCAGAACAGCTTGCGGCCCATCCGTGCCAGGATCGGCGCGCCGGGGTCGGTGCCGGGCGCGCCGACGCCGTCCTCGTGCTGGCTACGTACGCCGAACGGCAGCGTCAGGAACAGCACGAGCCACCAAAGGACGAAGTAGATCGCAAGCCCGGTGGAGATTTGGTACGCCATATGGCCTCAGGCCTGTTCGATCTCGACCAAGGCGCCGGAAAAGTCCTTGGGGTGGAAGAACAGCACCGGCTTGCCGTGCGCGCCGATCTTCGGCTGGCCGTCGCCCAGCACCCGCGCGCCCTCGGCGATCATGCGATCGCGCGCCGCAACGATGTCGGGCACGTCGTAGCAGACATGGTGGATGCCGCCGTCGGCGTTGCGCTCGACGAATTTTGCGATCGGCGAGGCCTCACCGAGCGGCTCGATGAACTCGATCTTGGTATTCGGCAGCGTCACGAACACGGTAATAACGCCATGCTCCGGCAACGGCACAGCATCGGAAATCTCGGCGTTGAAGGCGATGCCGTAGATCTTCGCGGCCTGCTTGGCGTCCTTGACCGCGATGGCGACGTGATTGAGCCGGCCCAGCATCTCATTCTCCCTTGTGTCGTTGCGCGCGTTTCGAAACCGCGCGTCAAACCGTCAGTACGTGCACGACGCAGATCGGCTTCTTGCCCCATTGCTCGTTCAATGCGGCTCGCACCGCCCGGCGCACCGATTCGCCCAGCGCGTCCGGATCGCGCCGCCGCGGCTTCGGCAGGCCCTCGATCGTCGACACCACCACATCGAACACGATGTCGTCGAGCAATTCGCCGGCCGCATTGTTCTCCGGCATGCCGACGAGATCAACCTCGGGATCGTCAACCATTTCGCCCTGCTGGGTCATCGCGATGGCGACGAAGGCGCAGCCGGCAAAGCCCATCCGCCGCCGCTCCACCACCGCGCGCGACTTGGAATCCTCCAGGATGGTGCCGTCCTTGTAGAGCCGGCCCGCCGGCACTTCGCCGATGATGCCGGGCTCACCGGGCCCGAGCTTGACGAGGTCGCCATTGCGGCAGGTCAGAACCTTGGGGACCCCGGCGGCGCGCGCCAGCTTGGCGTGCTCGGCAAGATGCAGCGCCTCGCCGTGCACCGGGATCAGGAGCTGCGGCCGCACCCAGGAGATCATGTCGCGCAGCTCGTCGCGGCGCGGATGGCCGGAAACATGCACCAGGTGCTCGCGGTCGGTGATGATCTCGATGCCCTGCGTCACCAGCCCGTTGATGATGCCGCCGACCGCCTTCTCGTTGCCGGGAATGGTGCGGGAGGAGAAGATCACGGTGTCGCCCTTGTTCAGGGTCACCTGCGGATGGTCGTTGTTGGCGATCCGGGCCAGCGCGGCGCGCGGTTCGCCCTGGCTGCCGGTGCACAGCGCCAGCACCTTGTCGGCCGGGAAATGGCCGTAATAATCGGCGCTGCGGAACTTGTGCGAGCCGTCGAGATAGCCGCATTCGCGCGCCACCTGCACCACCCGCTCCATGGCGCGGCCGACCACCACGACCTCGCGATCAGCGGCGATGGCGGCGTCCACCACCGCCCTCACACGGGCGACGTTGGAGGCGAAGGTGGTGACGGCGACCCGGCCCTTGGCCGCCTTGACCAGCTTCTTGATCGTGGCGGCAACCTCGGTCTCCGAGGGCGAACGCCCGTCGCGCACCGCGTTGGTGGAATCGCCGACCAGCGCCAGCACGCCTTCGTCGCCGAGCTCGCGCAGTCGCCGCTCGTCGGTCGGCTGGCCGATCACCGGGGTCGGATCGATCTTCCAGTCGCCGGTGTGCAGCACGGTGCCGATATCGGTCTTGATCGCCAGCGCGTGCGATTCCGGAATCGAATGCGCGACCGGGATGAACTCGACATTGAACGGGCCGATATCGACCCGCCCGCCCGACGGGATCACGGTGACCGGGATCTTCGGCGGATTGCGCTCGGCGGCGCACTTGGCCTCGAACAGCGCCGCAGAGAACTGCGTCGCGTAGATCTTGCAGCCGAGCTTCGGCCAGAGGTCGATGATCGCGCCGAAATGGTCCTCATGGGCGTGCGTCAGCACGAGACCCATCAGGTTGTTGCGCTCCTTCTCCAGGAAGCGGACATCCGGCATGATCAGATCGATACCCGGCAGATGCTCCTCGTCGCCGAAGGAGACGCCGAGATCGACCGCGAGGAAGGAGCGCTGGTGGCGGTTGCCGAGGCCGTAGATCGACAAATTCATGCCGATCTCGCCGACGCCGCCGAGCGGTGCAAAGGTGAGCTCGTCGGGTCGCGCCATCAGTTCGCCCTCACCGAGGCTGCGGTGCCGAAATAGACCTCGCCGGCCGTCACGGGCATGCGCTGTCCATCGGCAGTGCGGACGATCAGGCAGCCGGTATCATCGATCGTATCAAAGATGCCTTCGAGGGTCGCCGAGCCGGTCTGGACCGCGACCTTGTCGCCGAGCCCGGCAGCACGCTCCAGCCACAGCCTGCGGATCTCAGGAAAGCCGCGGCCATCGTCCCAGATGCCGCGAAACTCGACCCAGGCGTCGGACAACGCGGTGAACAGCTCTTCCGCGCCGATCTGGATACCGAGCGCGGCGAGCGAGACCGCCGGTGTCGACGTTCCCTCGGGCGCGGCGATGACGTTGGTGCCGATGCCGACGACGACCGCCAGCCGGTTTCCGATGGCCTCGGCCTCGAGCAGGATGCCCGACAGCTTCTTGCCGTTGGCGAGCACGTCGTTCGGCCATTTCAGGGTGAACTTCGGGCTGTCAGGCCCAAGCCGCAGCGCCGCCTCGATACCGACTTTCTGCAGCGCGGCTTCGAGCGACAGCCCGGCGGCAAAGCCGAGCGTCGCGGCGGCCGCCGGCTGGACGTCGGTCACTTCGAGGATGCTGCTGGCGAGGTTGCCACGCGGCGCGACCCAGACCCGTTGGCGGCGGCCGCGGCCCGCGGTCTGCTCCGGCGTCACGAACCACATCGGCCCCTGCTCGCCGTCGCGGGCGCGCAGCATCGCCTCGGCATTGGTCGAGCCGATCTGGTCGAAGGCGGCGAGCTTGGTGCCCGCCGCGATGGCCCGGGGTCCGAGCGTGAAGGTCATATCGAATCTATGCGCATGATCCGTTCCGAAAGCCAGCGTCCTGTTCCGGAACCGAGCGCGTTAAAATAGCGATTTCGCCGCCGCCGTCGCCACGCTCACCAGCGGGCCCGGATAGGCGAAGAAGAAGATGTTGAAGATGCCTGCAACCGCCAGCACGGTGCGCAGCTCGACGCGGACCGGATCGAGCTTGCCGAGCGGCTGGTCGAAATACATCACCTTGACGATCGACAGATAGTAGAACGCGCCCACCACGCTGGTTAGCACGCCGATCACCGCGAGCGTGAACAGATTGGCCTTGATCGCTGCGACGAACACGTACCATTTGCCGAAGAAGCCGGCGAGCGGCGGGACGCCGGCCAGCGAGAACAGCAGCATCGCGAAGATGAAGGCGATCAGCGGGTTTGTGCGGGACAGGCCGGCGAAATCGCTGATCTGCTCCAGCGGCTGGCCGTTGCGCTTCATCGCCAGGATGATGCTGAAGGAGCCGAGCGTCATCGCGACATAGATCGCGATGTAAATGAGCACGCCCTGCGCGCCCTCGACCGTGCCGGAGGCGAGGCCGACCAGGGCAAAGCCCATATGGCCGATCGAGGAATAGGCCATCAGGCGCTTGATGTTGGTCTGGCCGATCGCCGCGAACGAGCCCAGCGCCATCGAGGCGATTGCGACGAACACCAGGATCTGCTGCCACTGGGAAACGATGCCCGGGAACGCGGTCAGCGTCGCACGGGTGAACACGGCGAGCGCAGCGACCTTCGGGGCGGACGCGAAGAACGCCGTCACCGGCGTCGGCGCACCTTCATAGACGTCGGGCGTCCACATGTGGAACGGCACCGCCGAGACCTTGAAGCAGAGGCCGGCGAGCAGAAACACCAGACCGAAAACGATGCCGATGCTGCCGGTGGTGGCGGCCGCCGCGATGCCGGCGAAGCTGACCGTGCCGGTGAAGCCGTAGATCAGCGAGGCGCCGTAGAGCAGCATGCCCGACGACAGCGCGCCGAGCACGAAGTACTTCAGGCCAGCTTCGCTCGACTTGGCATTGTCGCGCTGGCTGGCGGCGACGACATAGAGCGCAAGGCTCATCAGCTCGAGGCCGAGATAGAGCGAAATCAGGTCGCCGGCCGAGATCAGGACCATCATGCCGAGCGTCGACAACAGCACCAGGATTGAGAACTCGAAGGTGCGGCTCGACGGCTGGGACAAATATTCGGTCGACAGGATCAGCGTCGCCGCCGAGGCGATCAGGGCGAGGACCTTCAGGAAGCGAGCGAAGTCGTCGACGATGAAGCTGCCGCCGAAGGTCACGAGCTTGCCGGCCGGCAGCCAAAGCTCCAGCGCGCCCGTTACGACCAGCAGCAGCACCGCGAGCGTGGTGACGAGGCGCGTCGTCCCCTGCCCGCGATAGGCTCCGATCATCAACAGCACCATGGCGCCGACCGCGAGCACCAGCTCCGGCAGCACCGGCTGCAACTGATAACCTGCACTGGAAAAGCTCATGGGCTAAGGCCTTACTGGACGGTCAGCGCGGCTGCCTTCACGGCAGTCACGGCGGTTTGGTAGTTGTTCACGAGCTGCTGCACCGAGGCGGCCGACATGTCGAGCACCGGCTTCGGATAGACGCCGAACAGGATGGTCAGCGCGATCAGCGGGAACAGCGTCACGCATTCGCGGAAGGTGAGATCCTTGATCGACATCAAGGACGGCTTGACCAGCGCGCCGAACACCACCTTGCGGTAGAGCCAGAGCGCATAACAGGCCGACAGGATCACGCCCGTGGTGGCGAAGAACGCCGTCGGCAGCGAGATCTTGAAGGTACCGAGCAGCGTCATGAACTCGCCGACGAATCCGCTCGTGCCTGGCAGACCGACATTGGCCATGGTGAAGACCATGAAGGTCATCGCGTAGAGCGGCATCCGGTTGACGAGGCCGCCATAGGCCGCGATCTCGCGGGTGTGCATGCGGTCGTAGACGATGCCGACGCAGAGGAACAGCGCGCCGGAGACGATGCCGTGCGAGACCATCTGGAACATGCCACCGGCGACGCCCTGGGTGGTCACCGCGAAGATGCCCATGGTGACGAAGCCCATATGCGCGACCGAGGAGTACGCGATCAGCTTCTTCATGTCCTCCTGCATCATCGCCACCAGCGAGGTGTAGATGATGGCGATGACGGACAGCGTGAACACGAACGGCGCAAAGTCGTGCGAGGCCAGCGGGAACATCGGCAGCGAGAAGCGCAGGAAGCCGTAGCCGCCCATCTTCAAGAGGATCGCAGCCAGGATCACCGAGCCCGCCGTCGGCGCCTCGACATGCGCGTCAGGCAGCCAGGTGTGCACCGGCCACATCGGCATCTTCACCGCGAACGAGGCGAAGAAGGCGATCCACGCCCAAGTCTGCATGCCGCGCGGCACCGCGGTATGCATCAGGGTCGGGATGTCGGTGGTGCCGGCGTTCCAGTACAGCGCCATGATGGCGAGCAGCATCAGCACCGAGCCGAGGAACGTATAGAGGAAGAACTTGAACGACGCGTAGACCCGGCGCGGACCGCCCCAGACGCCGATGATCAGGAACATCGGGATCAGGCCGCCCTCGAAGAACAGGTAGAACAGCACGAGGTCGAGCGCCGAGAAGGTGCCGATCATCAGCGTTTCCAGGATCAGGAACGCCATCATGTATTCGCCGACGCGCTGCGTCACCGACCTCCAGCTCGCGATGATGCAGAGCGGCATGATCGCGGTGGTCAGGATGAGCAGCGGCAGCGAGATGCCGTCGACGCCCATGTGGTAGGTGATGCCGGTGGCGAGCCAGGACGCCTTTTCGACGAACTGGAAGTCGGTCGAGGCCGGGTCGAAGCGCGCCACCAGGATCAGCGACACCGCGAAGGTGATCAGCGTGGTCCACAGCGCGATCCAGCGCGCCGTGCGGTTGGCACTCTCGTCGCCGCCCCGCGCCAGCAGGTAGACCAGGATCGCGCCGACCGCCGGCAGGAAGGTCGTGACCGAAAGGATGGGCCAGGTTGTCATTTACTGGCCTCCCAAGCCGAACATGAACCAGGTGATCAATCCGGCGGCCCCGATCAGCATCGCGAACGCGTAGTGATAGAGGTAGCCGGTCTGCAATTTCACGACATTGCGGGTGACGTCGAGCACGCGGGCCGAGACGCCATCGGGACCGAAGCCGTCGATGATGAAGCCGTCGCCCTTCTTCCAGAGCGTGTAGCCGAGCCACTTCGCCGGACGGACGAAGATCCAGTCGTACAGCTCGTCGAAGTACCATTTGTTGAGCAGGAACTGGTACAGCATCGGCTGCTGGTTCGCGAGCTCGACCGGCAGATACGGCCTGCGGATGTAGAACAGATACGAGACGAACAGGCCGAGCGCCATCATCACGGTGGGCAGCGGCGCGAGCCAGCTCGGCATGTGTTCCATGTCCTCGAGGATGTGCGGGTTCATCTTCACGGATTCGCGGAAGAACTCCTCGACGCCATGCGGGCTGGCGAACACTTCCTTGAACGGCAGGCCGGCCAGGATCGAGCCGGCGGCAAGCACGCCGATCGGCACCAGCATCCAGACCGGGCTCTCATGCGCGGCCTCGTAATGCTTCTGGTCGTGTGGCTCGCCGAAGAATGTCTTGAAGATCAGACGCCAGGAGTAGAACGAGGTCAGGCCGGCGGCCACGATCGTCAGCAGATAGGCATAGGTCGCGAACGGATTGTGCGCGGCATAGGCCGACTCGATGATCGCGTCCTTGGAGAAGTAGCCGGCGAACAGCGGGAAGCCGGTCAGCGCCAGGGTGCCGATGCACATCACCGCAAAGGTGTACGGGATCTTGCGCCACAGGCCGCCCATGTTGCGGATGTCCTGCTCGTGGTGCATCGCATAGATCACCGAGCCGGAGCCCAGGAACAGCAATGCCTTGAAGAAGGCGTGCGTGAACAGATGGAACATACCGACCGAATAGGCCCCTGCTCCCATCGCCACGAACATGTAGCCGAGCTGCGAACAGGTCGAGTACGCGACGATGCGCTTGATGTCGTTCTGCACCAGGCCGATCGTGGCGGCGAAGAACGCCGTGGTCGCGCCGAAGAACATCACCACCGCTTGCGCGGTCGGCGACAGTTCGAACAGCGGCGACAGCCGCGCCACCATGAAGACGCCGGCCGTGACCATGGTCGCAGCGTGGATCAGCGCCGACACCGGGGTCGGGCCTTCCATGGCGTCCGGCAACCAGGTGTGCAGCAGGAACTGGGCCGACTTGCCCATCGCGCCCATGAACAGCAGCAGGCAGGTCAGCGTCAGCGCATTCACCTGCCAGCCGAAGAAGTCGGTGGTCTTGCCGGTCAGCCCCGGCGCGGCGTGGAAGATGGTCTCGAAATCGGTCGAGCCGACCAGCGCGAAGATCGCGAAGATGCCGAGCGCAAAGCCGAAGTCGCCGACGCGGTTGACCACGAAGGCCTTGATCGCCGCCGCATTGGCCGACGGCTTCTGGTACCAGAACCCGATCAGGAGGTAGCTGGCGAGACCGACGCCCTCCCAGCCGAAGAACAGCTGCACGAGGTTGTCGGAGGTCACCAGCATCAGCATCGCGAAGGTGAACAGCGAGAGATAGCCGAAGAAGCGCGGCCGGTTCGGATCCTCGTCCATGTAGCCGATGGAATAGAGGTGGACGAGCGCGGACACGGTGTTGACCACGACCAGCATCACGGCGGTCAGGGTGTCGACCCGCAGCGCCCAGGCCACCTGCAGGTCGCCCGAGGTGATCCAGGGCAGCAGCACGACGCGGGCGTCATGGTGCATGAAGCCGACATCGACCAGCGTGAACCAGGACAGCGCCGCCGAGACGAACAAGAGGCCGGTGGTGATCAGCTCGGCCAGCCGGGAGCCTGCGGCCGCCGGCTCGGAAACGTGGTGGTCATCATGGCCATGATCGTCATGGCCGTGGTCGTCGTGAGCCGCAGAGGCATGGGCGTCGCCATGCGCGTCGTCGTGATGGTCGACGGTGTCGCCGCTCGGGCAGCGCGCATGCGCGCCAACCAGCGAGATAATTCCCGCAAGGATGGCGCCGAGCAGCGGCAGGAAAACGATAGCCTGAACCATGACCGCGCCTAGCCCTTCATCAGATTGACGTCTTCAACCGCGATCGAACCGCGGTTGCGGAAATACACCACCAGCACAGCGAGGCCGATCGCGGCCTCGGCCGCCGCCACCGTCAGCACCAGCAGCGCGAACACCTGGCCGACGATGTCGCCGAGGAAGGTCGAGAACGCCACCAGATTGATGTTGACCGACAGCAGGATCAGCTCGATCGACATCAGGATGACGATGATGTTCTTGCGGTTGAGGAAGATGCCGAGGATCCCGAGCGTGAACAGGATCGCGGCGACCGCGAGATAGTGCCCCAGCCCGATCGTCATTTCACCCACTCCGCCGCATCGGCATCCTGCAGGCCCTGCCCCGACGCCACCTTGCGCATCGCCATCGCCATTTCGGGCGTGCGCGCGTTCTGCACGTTGATGTTCTGCCGCTTGACGTTGGCCTTGTGGCGCAGCGTCAGCACGATGGCGCCGATCATCGCGACCAAGAGCACCATGCCGGCAAGCTGGAAGTAATGGATGTACTTCGTATAGAGCACGAGGCCGAGCGCCTCGGTGTTGGTGACATTGGTCGGAATAGCCGCGGTGATCGTCTTGGTCACCTGCGGGTTGATCACCCAGGCGCCGACCACGAGCAGCAGCTCGAACAGGAAGATGCCGCCGATCACGATGCCGATCGGGAGGTACTGGATGAAGCCTTCGCGCAGCTCGACGAAGTCGACGTCGAGCATCATGATCACGAACAGGAACAGCACCGCGACCGCGCCGACATAGACGACGATCAGCATCATCCCGAGGAACTCGGCGCCCATGAGGATGAACAGCCCGGCCGCATTGACGAAGGCCAGGATCAGGAACAGCACGGAGTGCACGGGATTGCGCGAGACAATCACCATGACCGCCGAGGCCACGCAGACCGCGGCAAACAGGTAGAAGAACAGCGCCGGAAGGATCATGCCCTCACCTCACCGGTACGGCGCGTCGAGCGCGATCGACTTCGCAATCTCGCGCTCCCAGCGGTCGCCATTGGCGAGCAGCTTCGCCTTGTCATAGTAGAGTTCCTCGCGGGTCTCGGTCGCGAATTCGAAATTCGGGCCCTCGACGATGGCGTCGACCGGGCATGCCTCCTGGCACAGGCCGCAATAGATGCACTTCACCATGTCGATGTCGTAACGCACCGTGCGGCGGGTGCCGTCGTTGCGGCGCGGACCGGCCTCGATCGTGATCGCCTGCGCCGGGCAGATCGCCTCGCACAGCTTGCAGGCGATGCAGCGCTCTTCGCCGTTCGGATAGCGGCGCAGCGCGTGCTCGCCGCGGAAGCGCGGCGAGATTGGCCCCTTCTCGAACGGATAATTCAGCGTCGGTTTCGGCTGGAAGAAATAGCGCATCGCCAGGAAGAACGCCGAGACGAATTCCGAGAGCAGAAGCGAGCGGGCTGTTGCGTTGACATTGACACTCATGACGGCCTCACTTCGGCGCGATGCCGGCGAACTGCAGCACGCCGGCCACGATCACCACCATCGCCAGCGACAGCGGCAGGAACACCTTCCAGCCGAGCCGCATCAGTTGATCGTAGCGGTAGCGCGGCACGATCGCCTTCGCCATCGCGAACATGAAGAACATGAAGAACACCTTGAGGGCGAACCAGACGATGCCCGGGATCCAGGTGAACGGCGGCAGATTGACCGGCGGCAGCCAGCCGCCCAGGAACAGGATCGACGCCAGCGCGCACATCGTGGTGATCGCGACATACTCGCCGAGCATGAACAGCAGATACGGGGTCGAGCCGTATTCGGTCATGAAGCCGGCGACCAGTTCGGATTCCGCTTCGACCAGGTCGAACGGCGGACGGTTGGTTTCCGCCAGCGCCGAGACGTAGAACACGACGAACATCGGGAACAGTGGCCACACATACCAGTTCAGGATGGTGAGTTGCGGCAGGCCGATCAGGTGCGCGAGCCCCCTCGTGTTCTGCGCCTCGACCACCGCCGAGAGGTTCAGCGAGCCGACGCAGAGCAGCACGGTGATGATGACGAAGCCGATCGAGACCTCGTAGGACACCATCTGCGCCGCCGAGCGCAGTGCGGCCAGGAACGGATACTTCGAATTCGACGACCAGCCGGCCATGATGATGCCGTAGATCGACAGCGACGAGATCGCGAAGATGTAGAGAATGCCGACATTGATGTCGGAGATCACCCAACCGAGATCGAACGGGATCACGGCCCAGGCGGCCAGCGCCAGGATGCACGACACCAGCGGCGCCAGCAGGAACACGCCCTTGTTGGAGCCGGACGGAATCACCGGCTCCTTCAGCACGAACTTCAGCAAGTCGGCGAAGGATTGCAGCAGTCCGAACGGGCCGACCACGTTGGGACCGCGGCGGATCTGCACCGCCGCCCAGATCTTGCGGTCGGCGAGCAGGATGTAGGCGATCGCGATCAACAGCACGACGAGCAGCAACAGGCTTTCCGCGACCATGATGATCAGCGGCCAGAGGAAGCCGGTCCAGAACGAGCTTGCGAAGAATTCAGCCATCAGGTCACGCTCACTCCGCTGCCGTCAGCATTCGGCCCGACGCCAGCCGCGAGCATTCCGCCATCACGGCAGAGGCCCGCGCGATCGGGTTGGTCAGATAGAAGTCCTCGACGGTCGGCTTGAAGGCCGCCTTGTCGACGGCACCGCCCTTGCCCGCCAGCGCCTTGACGTCTTCGGCCTTGCCAGCCTCGATCTGGTCGAGCCGCATCAGATGCGGCGAGGTCTTGAACATCGCCTGGCGCAGCGCCTGCAGCGAGTCGAACGGCAGCTTCTTGCCGAGCACGTCGGACAGCGCGCGGATGATCGCCCAGTCCTCGCGGGCTTCGCCCGGCGGGAACGCGGCGCGGTTGGCGATCTGCGCCCGGCCCTCGGTGTTGACGTAAATGCCGGACTTCTCGGTGTAGGCCGCGCCCGGCAGGATGACGTCGGCGCGATGCGCGCCCTGGTCGCCATGGGTGCCGATATAGACCACGAAGGTGCCGTCCGGCACCTTGATCTCGTCGGCGCCGAGCAGGAACAGCACGTCGAGCGTGCCGAAGGTCGTCATCTGCGCCGCGGTCAGGCCGCCGGCCGAAGGCGAGAAGCCGATATCGAGCGCGCCGGCGCGCGAGGCCGTATCCTGCAACACGGCAAAGCCGTTCCAGCCGTCCTTCAGCGCGCCGACGTCGACGGCGAGCTTGGCGGCCTGCGCCAGCACCGCGGCGCCGTCATGCCTGGTGTAGGCGCCTGGGCCGACCAGGATGATCGGGTGCTGCGCGTTCTTGAGCACGTCGGCAAAGGAGTGCTTGCCGGCGGCGAGATCGGCGAGGGTATCGGTGCCCGCGCCGAGATATTCGTGGTCGTAGGTGAAATCGGACTTGGCGCCGATCATGCCGACCTTGAGGCCGCCGGTACGCCAGCGCTTGCGGATCCGCGCGTTCAGCACGGCGGCTTCCTTGCGCGGATGCGAGCCGATGATCAGGATCGCGTCGGCCTGGTCGATGCCGGCAATGGTCGGGTTGAAGATGTAGGAGCCGCGGCCGGCCTTGGCGTCGAACGCGTCGCCGCCCTGCACCGCCAGATTGACCGAGCCGAACTTCGCCAGCAGCTCCTTCAGCGCATACATTTCATCGACCGCGGCGAGATCGCCCGCGATCGCACCGATCCGCTTGCCGTCGCTGCGGCCGGCCTTGGCGGCGATGGCGGCAAAGGCTTCCTGCCAGGTCGCAGGCTTAAGCTGGCCGTTCTCGCGCACATAGGGACGGTCGAGGCGCTGCGTGCGCAGGCCGTCGACGACGTGGCGGGTCTTGTCGGAGATCCACTCCTCGTTAACAGCCTCGTTGATGCGCGGCAGGATGCGCATCACCTCGCGGCCGCGGGTGTCGACGCGGATCGCCGAGCCGACGCCGTCCATGACGTCGACCGACTGCGTCTTGCCGAGCTCCCAGGGCCGCGCCGCAAACGCATAAGGCTTCGAGGTCAGCGCGCCGACCGGGCAGATGTCGACGAGGTTGCCCTGCAGCTCCGAGCTCAGCGCATGCTCCAGATAGGTGGTGATCTCCATGTCCTCGCCGCGGCCGGTCGCGCCCATTTCCGGGGCGCCGCAGACTTCGGCGGAGAAGCGGACGCAGCGCGTGCACTGGATGCAGCGGTTCATCGAGGTCTTGACCAGCGCGCCGAGATACTTGTCCTCGACCGCACGCTTGTTCTCGGCGAAACGGCTGGTGTCGACGCCGTAACCCATCGCCTGGTCCTGCAGGTCGCACTCGCCGCCCTGATCGCAGATCGGGCAGTCCAGCGGATGGTTGATCAGCAGGAACTCCATCACGCCTTCGCGCGCCTTCTTGACCATCGGCGAACGGGTCGAGATCTCCGGCGGCTCGCCCTTCGGGCCCGGACGGCAGTCGCGCACGGCCCAGGCGCAGCTCGCGACCGGCTTCGGGCCGCCCTTCACCTCGACCAGGCACATCCGGCAGTTGCCGGCGATCGACAGCCGCTCGTGATAGCAGAAGCGCGGAATCTCGGCGCCGGCCGCCTCGCACGCCTGCAGCAGCGTGTACTCCGGCGGCACATCGATCTCTTTGCCATCGACGATGATCTTGCTCATGTCTCTTCTCTACTCCGCCGCGACCATTTGGACGGGATCACGAACGCCCTGATCGTCGAGATCGGCCTTGTGCGAATACTGATCGATGCGCTCTTCGATCTCGTGACGGAAGTGCGCAATCAGACCCTGGATCGGCCACGCCGCGGCGTCGCCGAGCGCGCAGATCGTGTGACCCTCGACCTGCTTGGTGACCTCGAGCAGCATGTCGATCTCGCGCTTGTGGGCGCGGCCGTCGGCCATGCGGGTCAGCACGCGCCACATCCACCCCGTGCCCTCGCGGCACGGCGTGCACTGGCCGCAACTCTCGTGCTTGTAGAAATAGGAAATGCGCGCGATCGCCCGGATCAAATCGGTCGACTTGTCCATCACGATCACGGCCGCGGTGCCGAGGCCCGAGCGCAGCTTGCTCAAGCTGTCGAAATCCATCGGCGTGTCGATGATCTGCTCGGCCGGCACCATGCGCACCGACGAGCCGCCGGGGATCACGGCCTTCAGATTGCCCCAGCCGCCGCGAATGCCGCCGCAATGCTTCTCGATCAGCTCGCGGAACGGAATCCCCATCGCCTCTTCGACGTTGCAGGGCCGCTCGACGTGACCGGAGATGCAGAACAGTTTTGTGCCGACATTGTTCGGCCGGCCGATGGCGGCGAACCAGGCGGCGCCGCGGCGCAGGATGTCGGGCGCGACCGCGATCGACTCGACGTTGTTGACGGTGGTCGGGCAGCCATAGAGGCCGACATTGGCGGGGAACGGCGGCTTCAGCCGCGGCTGGCCCTTCTTGCCTTCGAGGCTCTCGAGCAGCGCGGTTTCCTCGCCGCAGATATAGGCGCCGGCGCCGTGCGCGACATAGATGTCGAACGGCCAGCCGTTGATGTTGTCCTTGCCGACCAGCTTGGCCTCATAGGCCTGGTCGATCGCGGCCTGCAGGCGTTCGCGCTCGCGGATGAACTCGCCGCGGATATAAACGTAACAGGCATGCGCGCCCATCGCGAAGCTCGCGAGCAGGCAGCCCTCGACCAAAAGATGCGGATCGTGCCGCATGATCTCGCGGTCCTTGCAGGTGCCGGGCTCGGACTCGTCCGCATTGACGACGAGATAGCTCGGACGGCCGTCCTTGGACTCCTTCGGCATGAAGGACCACTTCATGCCGGTCGGGAAACCCGCACCGCCGCGGCCGCGCAGGCCCGAGGCCTTCATCTCGTTGATGATCCAGTCGCGGCCCTTGTCGATGATCCCCTTGGTGCCATCCCAGGCGCCTCGGCGGCGCGCGCCCTCGAGGCCCCAATCATGGAGGCCGTAGAGGTTCTTGAAGATGCGGTCCTTGTCGTCGAGCATGCTCAAAACTTTCCGAACATCACCGATTGGCTTGCGAATAAGCGAGCCCGGCGGCGCAGCCGCCGAACACGATGGCCCACAACAGGCTGGATTCCAGCGTTGCGCTGAGGCCGTAACGTTGCAGCAGGAACATGAAGCCGGCCGCGACGGCGGTATGCAGCGCAATCGTGCGCCAGGCCTTCATCGCAGCGCCCCTCCCCGTCCCCTCTGCCTGCACCCGATAGCCCCGCATCAGGTGGTTTCCTTCAGCGTCGTCGGCCCGCCTGCGGGCGCCGAGAACTGACGGTCGATCTGCGGGCCCGGCTTCGGCGGATTACCGGCGGCAAAGCCGTCGAGCACCTTGCCGAAGCTTTCCTTGGTCAGGTCCTCATAGGTGTCCTTCCAGATCAGCACCATCGGCGCGTTCACGCAGGCGCCGAGGCACTCGACTTCTTCCCAGGAGAAGTTGCCGTCCTTCGACAGTTGGAAGGGATCGTGATGGATGCGATGCTGGCAGACCTCGATCAGGTCGGCGGCGCCGCGCAGCCGGCATGGCGTGGTACCGCAGACCTGCACATGAGCTTTCTTGCCGACCGGCGAGAGCTGGAACATGGTGTAGAAGGTCGCGATCTCCAGCATGCGGATATGCGGCATCTCGAGCAGATCGGCAACGGCGCGGATCGCCGCTTCCGAGACCCAGCCGTCATGCTGCTCCTGCACGCGCCACAGGATCGCGATCGCGGCCGAAGCCTGGCGGCCCGGCGGATATTTCTCGATCTGCTTCTTGGCCCAGGCCAGATTCTCGTCCGTGAACGTGAAGCTCGCGGGCTGCAATTCCTTCGGGGCAAGGCGGCGGACGGACATCGATCAAACTCTCAATTAGCGCGCGGTGCGGATGCGGACATCATCACCGGTCGACCTCGCCGAACACGATGTCCAGCGAGCCAAGGATGGCGGAAACGTCGGCCAGCAAATGGCCCTTACAGATGTGATCCATCGCCTGCAGATGGGCGAAGCCCGGCGCGCGGATCTTGCACTTGTAGGGTTTGTTGGTGCCGTCGGCGACGAGATAGACGCCGAACTCGCCCTTCGGCGCCTCGACCGCGGCATAGACTTCGCCGGCCGGCACATGGACGCCTTCGGTGTAAAGCTTGAAATGATGGATCAGCGCTTCCATCGAGCGCTTCATCTCACCGCGCCGCGGCGGCGCGATCTTGTTGTCCTCGACCACGACCGGGCCCTGCCCGTCGGCTGCTTTGAGCTTCTGCACGCACTGCTTCATGATGCGCACCGACTGGCGCATCTCTTCCATGCGGATCAGATAGCGGTCGTAGCAGTCGCCGTTCTTGCCGATCGGAATGTCGAAATCCATCTCGGCGTAGCACTCGTAGGGCTGCGACTTGCGCAGGTCCCAGGCCGCGCCCGAGCCGCGCACCATCACGCCGGAGAAGCCCCACTCCCAGGCTTCCTTCAGCGGCACCACGCCGATGTCGACGTTGCGCTGCTTGAAGATGCGGTTGCCGGTCAGCAGCCGATCGAGGTCGTCGACCACCTTGAGGAACGGATCGCACCACACTTCGATGTCGTCGATCAGCTTCGGCGGCAGGTCCTGGTGTACGCCGCCGACGCGGAAGAACGCCGCGTGCATGCGCGAGCCCGAGGCGCGCTCGTAGAACACCATCAGCTTCTCGCGCTCTTCGAAGCCCCACAGCGGCGGGGTCAGCGCGCCGACGTCCATCGCCTGCGTGGTGACGTTGAGCAGATGCGACAGGATGCGGCCGATCTCGCAATACAGCACGCGGATCAGCTGGCCGCGACGCGGCACGGTGATGCCGAGCAGCTTTTCCGCCGCGAGGCAGAACGCGTGCTCCTGGTTCATCGGCGCGACGTAATCGAGCCGGTCGAAATACGGGATCGCCTGCAGATAGGTCTTGTGCTCGATCAGCTTCTCGGTGCCGCGGTGAAGCAGGCCGATATGCGGATCGACGCGCTCGACGACTTCGCCGTCGAGCTCGAGCACGAGGCGAAGCACGCCGTGCGCTGCCGGATGCTGCGGACCGAAATTGATGGTGAAGTTACGCAGATTTTGCGGTTGCTCGTTCATGGCTTCGGCTCCGCCTTGGCCTTCTCGTCACCGGGCAGCGGATAGTCCGCGCCTTCCCAGGGCGAAAGGAAATCGAACTTGCGGAATTCCTGGTTGAGCCGGACCGGCTCGTACAGCACCCGCTTCTCCTGGTCGTCGTAGCGAACCTCGACGAAGCCGGTGAGCGGGAAATCCTTGCGCAGCGGATGGCCGTCGAAACCGTAATCCGTCAGCAGGCGGCGCATGTCGGGATGGCCGGTGAAGATCACGCCATATAGGTCGTAGGTCTCGCGCTCGAACCAGTCGGCGCCCGGGAAGATGCCGATGATCGACGGCACCTGCGTGGTCTCGTCGGCCTGCCCGCGCACACGAATGCGCGTGTTCAGCGTTGGCGACAGCAGATGGTAGACCACGTCGAAGCGCTTCTCGCGGCTCGGATAGTCGACCGCAGTCACGTCGGTGATGTTGACGAAACGGCAGTTCGGATCGTCACGCAGAAAAGTGACGACGTCCACGATTCTGCCAATCTCGACGTCGATAGTGAGTTGATCGAACGCGACCGAGTGCGCCGTGGCGGCGCCCGGAAGCGCGCTCACGATCGTCTGCCCAAGGGCGTCGAGCTTGCCGTCGTCCATGCCTGAAACCTTAGCGTTCGATGGTGCCGATACGGCGAATCTTCTTCTGCAGCAGCAGCACGCCGTAAAGCAGCGCTTCCGCCGTGGGCGGGCAGCCCGGCACGTAGATGTCGATCGGCACGATGCGGTCGCAGCCACGCACCACCGAGTAGGAGTAGTGGTAGTAGCCGCCACCATTGGCGCAGGAGCCCATCGAGATGACGTAGCGCGGCTCCGGCATCTGGTCGTAGACCTTGCGCAGCGCGGGCGCCATCTTGTTGGTCAGCGTGCCCGCGACGATCATCACGTCGGACTGCCGCGGCGACGCGCGCGGCGCGAAGCCGAAGCGCTCGACGTCGTAGCGCGGCATCGAGACCTGCATCATCTCGACCGCGCAGCAGGCGAGACCGAAAGTCATCCACATCAGCGAGCCGGTGCGCGCCCAGGTGATCAGGTCATCGGCCGCGGCGACGAAGAAGCCCTTGTCGGACAGCTCGTGATTGACCTCGAGGAAAAACGGATCATTGGCGCCAACCGGCTTGCCGGTCGACGGATCGAGAATGCCCTTCGGAGCCTGCGCTATCGCCGGCTGCGAGTTTGCGGCGGTGGGGCTCAATCCCATTCGAGCGCGCCTTTCTTCCATTCATACGCGAACCCGACCGTCAGCACGGCCAGGAACACCATCATCGACCAGAAGCCGGTGGCACCGAGCTTTCCGAACGCCACCGCCCAGGGGAACAGGAACGCCACTTCGAGATCGAAGATGATGAAGAGGATCGCCACCAGGTAGAAGCGGACGTCGAACTTCATGCGGGCGTCGTCAAAAGCGTTGAATCCGCATTCATAGGCGGAGAGCTTTTCCGGGTCCGGCGACTGGAACGCGACCAGGAACGGCGCGATCAGGAGCGCCAGACCGATCAGGCTCGCGACTCCGATAAAGACCACAAGTGGGAGATAATTCTGCAGGATGCCGGTCATCGGCGAGGCCTTCTTGCTGCGGTTTCGGACGTGCCGCAGATTCGTTGATTGGAATTGTTCTTGAGGCTTTAGCGCAGCGCAACAGGGGGCGCAAGACAAGCTATTTTGACGCTTTTACCGTCGATCCCGTGGGCTCTTTGCCGCATCGGGCGGATGCGCTTGCCTCAATTGGCAACGCCACGGCGGCCATTCGGTGCCCTGCGCGCATCCCATATCAGCCCAGCTCCCGCTCGGCGGCGAGCATCTCGGCGGCGGTTCTGGTGAGCCGGTCAATATGTCCAAGCAGCAGCTCAAGTTCCCGTGGATCAAGCTGTTCCAGCAGACGCCGGTTTCGCTCCTGCGCGCCGGCCACAATAGCGTCATGGGCGGCGAGCCCGGCCCTGGTGAGGGAGACCAGGGTTTCCCGGTTGTCACGCGGGTTGGCGGCCTTGGCCACCAGCTTGCGCGCGACGAGTTCGGCAAGCGCCCGACTGATCTGCCCCTTGTCCATGCCGACGCCTTCGGCCAGCCGCACCACGCTCATCGGCGGCCGCCGGCCGAGCGAGGCGACCAGGCCGAACTCGACCGAGGACAGACCGGTGAGGCGCTTGTAGCGCAGCAGCGCCCCGCGCCTGAGCAGGTTCGCCAGCACCATCAGCCGCGACGACATCATCGCGGTGATCGGCGCGAGTTCCGCATCGACAACCGCCTCCGGCGGCAAGGCCTTCACAGTCCTGAGCTTCTCCGTCATCGCCAACCTCTGCCAACAAAGCCGGTCGCTGCCAAGCTAGACGATATCGTTGACAATGTCATCGATCTATCGTTGACTTCATCAACGACAACGCAACCGCAGGCGACTGACCGGCGGCGGGAGGAGACATAGATGACGATCACCCAGCGGGACCGCGATCTCGGCACGGCCTATGCGATGAAGCCGTCCACCACCCGGACCGAGCTCACCTTGGTCGTGCGCGGCACGCCGATGGGCGAGCTGCTGCGCCGCTATTGGCACCCGGTCGGCCTCACCAATGACGCCACCGATATCCCCAGGAAAGTCCGTGCGCTCGGTGAGGACCTGATCCTCTTCCGCGACAAACATGGCCGGGTCGGCCTGCTGCATGCGCGCTGCTGCCATCGCGGCACCACGCTCTATTATGGCAAGGTCGAGGACGACGGCATCCGCTGCTGCTATCACGGCTGGAAGTTCGACACCGAGGGCCGTTGCCTCGAACAACCCTGCGAGCCCGAAGGCGGCCTGTTCAAGGACAAGGTGCGCCAGCCCTGGTATCCGGTGCAGGAGCGCTACGGCCTGATCTTCGCCTATATGGGCCCGGCCGATAAGAAGCCTGTGCTGCCGCGCTACGAGTGCCTGGAGAATATGGACGACGGCGAGTTCGTCGAGGCCGACGATTCCTCGATCGGCGGCGGCGGCCCGGCCGTGATCCCCTGCAACTGGCTGCAGCATTTCGAGAACGTTGCCGATCCCTACCACGTGCCGGTGCTGCACGGCTCGTTCTCGGGGCCGCAATTCACCACCATGATGGCCTCGATGCCCGAGGTGAAGTTCGAGATGTCGCCGCGCGGCGTCGCGGTGCGCTCGATCCGCAGGCAGGACGACGGCAAGGTGTTCTATCGCGTCACCGAGGCCGCCCTCCCCACGCTCCGCGTGGTGCCCAATCCACGTGTTGCGCAATTCGCCCGTGTCGAATCGATCGGCTGGACCTTGCCGATCGACGACACCTCGTTCCGGATCTATGTCGCCGGCCGGGTCAAGAACGCAGGCGACATCGGCCGCATGCGCTCGAAGTTCAACGGCAAGTTCTGGTGGGACATGACCGAGCACGAGCACCAGCAATTCCCCGGCGACTACGAGGCGCAGGTCGGCCAGGGTCCGGTGACCATCCATTCCGAAGAGCATTTCGGCCAGAGCGACCGCGGCATCCTGATGGTGCGCCGGATGCTCTCTGACCAGCTCGAGGCCATGGCCGCCGGCGGCGACCCGATCGGCGTGTCGTTCGACGCTGACGCCAAGCCGATCGAATTCGAAGCGGGGAACTATATCCGCGAGGCCTGAGGCCCGCGCAGAAAAACAAAAGGAAATCGGGGGAGGAAGTCATGGTCGATGTCGCACCGCAGGCGGCCGCGCCAGCGCAGGTCGCAGCCGCGCGCCGCTACTACGTGCTCGCGCTGCTCACCATCATCTACGCCCTCAACTTCCTCGACCGCACGATCTTCAACGTGCTGATCGAGCCCATCAAGAAGGAGTTCGCGCTCAGCGACACCACGATGGGCCTTTTGGCCGGGTTCGGCTTCGTGCTGTTCTACTCGCTGCTCGGCATTCCCATCGCGCGGATGGCCGATCGCCTGAACCGCCGCAACATCGTCGCGATCGCCTTTGCGTTCTGGAGCGCGATGACGTATCTCTGCGGTATGGCCTCCAGCGTCACGACGCTGGCACTGGCGCGGGTCGGCGTCGGTATCGGGGAGTCCGCGGGCACGCCGGCCTCGCAATCGATGATCGCCGATCTCTTCGACAAGAACGAGCGTCCGCGCGCACTCGGCATCTACGCGATCGGCACCTATCTCGGCGTCTTCCTCGGCTATTTCATCGGCGGCTATGTCAACCAGCACTATGGCTGGCGGATGGCGTTCTTCACCGCCGGCCTGCCCGGCATCGCGCTCGCCGCTGCGTTGTGGCTGACGATCTCCGAACCCAAACGCGGCGCGATGGCCGAGACCTTCAAGGCCGAGCCGATCGGGCCGACGCTCAGCTTCCTGATATCGCAGCCGAGCTTCGTCATCGTGCTGATCGGGTTTTGTCTGACGACCTACACCAACTACGCCACCGCGGTGTGGATCCCGCCGTTCCTGGCGCGCATCCATCATCTCAGCAGCGCCGAGATCGGCACCTATGCCGGCACCTTCAAGGGTCTTGCCGGCATGGCGGGCACGCTGATCGGCGGCCTCGTGGTGGCGCAGATCGGCCGCCGCGACGACCGCTGGAAACTGTGGGCACCTGCGATCATGTCCGGGCTCGCCGGCCCCGTCTTCGCGCTCTGCATGCTGACGCCAAGCTTCACGCTGATGGTCGCGACGCTGGCGCTGACCTCGTTCATGGTCGGCTTCCATCTCGGCCCGATCTTCGCGATCGCGCAGACGGTCGCAAAGCCCAGCATGCGCGCGCTGGCGTCGGCGATCGTGCTGCTCACCGCCACCTGCTTCGGCCAGGGCGTCGCTCCCCTCGCCGTCGGCATGATCAACGACGCCCTCAAGGGCGCCTACGGCGTTGATGCGGTTCGCTACTCGCTGCTGTCGGCGGCCGTGACGACGACGCTCGGCGCGGTGCTGTTCGTCTGGGCGGCACGCTGGATACGATCGGATATTGCCCGCGCCAGTTAAGCACCCATGAAGGCGAACAGATCGGCCATCAGGCGCGCGCTGTGCGTCAGCGGCAGAGCGTGCGGCGCGCCTTCATAGAC
This sequence comes from Bradyrhizobium sp. INPA03-11B, assembly GCF_040446015.1. Classification (NCBI taxonomy): domain Bacteria; kingdom Pseudomonadati; phylum Pseudomonadota; class Alphaproteobacteria; order Hyphomicrobiales; family Nitrobacteraceae; genus Bradyrhizobium; species Bradyrhizobium sp. INPA03-11B. The sequence continues at coordinate 9,080 of NZ_JASGSR010000022.1, read as the reverse complement.
GGCGAGCCTGCTGCCCTTGATCAGCCTGGCTGTCTTGGCTCCGGTCAGTTCCAGTGGCGCGCTGGCATCCTTGTCGCCATGCACGATCAACGTCGGGCGATCGATCCCTTTGGCCGCGGCGCGCAGATCGGCAAAGGAGATGGTCTTGCGGCAGGCCAACGTCACCGGCAGCGGCACGCTCAGCATCATCTCCCTGATCCAGGCCCGCGTGATCTCTGATGTGTCGGGCACGAAGAACGGCGCCTCGTTCTCGCTCATCCATTTCGGGAAGTCCTGCGCAATCGCGGCATTCTGCGCATCGACCATCGCCCGCGGCACCGCGTCCGGATTGTCCTCGGTCTGGACCAGATACGGCGTGGTCGGCGCCACCAGCACCAGCCGCGCGATGCGCTCGGCGCCGTGACGCGCCAGATAGTTCACCGCCTCGATCGATCCCATCGAATGCGCGACGATCGTGACGTCACGGAGATCGTGCTGCTCGATCACGGCAGCGACATCGTCGGTCAGCGTGTCGAGATCGTATCCCGTCATCGGCATATCGGAGCGGCCATGGCCGCGCCGGTCCGGCGCGACGCAGCGATAACCCCTGGCATTCAGCGCCACGATCTGGCTGCCCCAGACGCTGGAATTGAACGTCCAGGCCGCGAGGAACAACACCGGCTTGCCCGTGCCCCAATCCTGCACGAACAGTTTCGTGCCATCCTTGGCGGTCGCATGAAGCAGTTGGCTAGCCATGATCTATCTCCCTGTGCGGATCGATCGGCGCCATCGCCGCCGATGCACTGACCATCGCAAAGGGAGATCGCGCGCGCGATTACGCCTCAGGTAATCCCGCGCGTGATGTCAGGCTGTCCGAAGCGGAAACGATCTCACCACTGATACCGCACCACGCCCTTGCCGGCGTAGCTCGAGGTGACGTTGGAGAACTCGCCTTCGAACGTCGCCGAAGCCGACCAGCCGTTTCGCCAGTTCATCTCGAGCGAGGCCGTGGTCAGCGCGGAATCGCTGGCCTGCGCCGCGCCGTTGACGACGAAGCTGGTGCCGGGCAGCGCCTGGAAGGTCGCTGCAGCCAACCGGTTGGGATTGTAGTCGTGCGCCCAGGCAAACCGCGTGCGCAGCGTCAGGATGCCGTCCTGCACAGGGAAGGACTTGTCGGTGCGGAGGCCGAGTTCGCTGCGCGGGTCGGTCACGCTCCGGCCGGCATAGCTCAGTGCGAAGTTTGGCAGACCCGAGATCACCCGCTCGGCATAGGCCGGCAGTTCGAAGCTCGTGAACTGGCCCGCGGCATATAGCGTGATGCCGACGCCGCCGATCCACGGCGCAACGAAACGGTAGCCGCCCTCGAGCCGCCCCGACCAGGCGTTGGCATTGAACTCGGCGCGGAGCTGATCAATGCCGGCGGCGCTGACCGTGCGATTGGTGGTGATGTCCTGCCAGCCATAGGCGAGCGCGGCCGAGAGATAGGCTGGACCTTCGCTGTGGCGGAGATAGCCGCCGGCCTGGAACAGATCGGATCGGCCGCTGCCACTGCCCAAGACGGAGAAATTCGTGCCACCGCCGGCGATGGCAAAGCCAGCAATGGTGTTCGGTGAGAACAGGTAGTCGGCGCCGACCGCGGTGCCATAGACGCTGCTGGTCGTGTTGTTCGATCCGACAATGGCGTTGCCGCTGGTCGATTGCGAACCGCCGAAGCCCGCCGCCCAGACGTTCCAGCGCTGCACGAACGGAACCGGCGGCGCCTTGGTGAACATCGCGAACGCATCGGTCTTTTTCGTTGCGGCATAGGCGCTCGCCTCGCCCTCCTCCGCATAGCCCGGTGCACCCGGCATCGGACCCGCCCCGCCCCCGCGATTCATGAAGGGATCGGTGAGCAGTCCCATGAACAGGTTCATGGCATCGAACGTCGTTTGCTGCGAGCCGGTCGCGAGTTCGCCGGAGGCCTGCGTCAGGTCCGCCGGAGCGAGCGTGCCGAACGCCGTCTGAATCCCGCCGGTCGTGTTGAAGTAGTTGACCAGCGTGTTGGCGACGTTTTGCTGGTTGATGGACAGGCCAGCGCCGAAATTGGGCGGTGGCGCGAAGCCCAGCGTCAGATTGAGATAGGCGTGGGTGGCGTCGTAGCTCAGCGTGTCGCTGAAGTTTTGTGGCAGGTTCGTATTGGCGATGTTGGATGCGAAGGTGCCGGATATGCCGCCCGCCGCAGTCAGGATCGTATACTGCCTGGAGATGTAGCTGCCGTTGGCGAACACTGCATTGACGGTCGCGCCGCCAAGCGTTGCGTTCGCATTGATACTGGTCGATGACGCAGCGGTCGGCGTCACGTGCACCTGATAGATCGCGCCGGATTGGAAGGCGAGACTGCCGCCGATCGTCAGTGTGCCGGTCGGGTCTGCAGCACTGCCGGGCGCGAGCGTGCCGCCGCTCATGATGGTGGTGGGTGCCGGAATGACGAACCCCCTCGTGGGAGCCGACGCACCGACGATCGGGCGCAACGCCACAAAATTCGAGCCACCGCTGATGAGCACCCCTCCGAGGTTGCCGTCTGACGTGCCGTGAAAACCGCCAGTGAAGACGAGTCCAGAACCGACGGTGCCGGTGCCGCTCAAGGTGCCGCCGGAATTGACCGTCACTTTCGACGAGCTGGCGATCGAGCCGTCCACTTCCAGCGTGCCGCCAGTGACGGTGGTGGCGCCGGTGTAGGTGTTGATGCCGGTCAGTATCTCCTTGCCGCCGGTGATCGCCACACCGCCGCCCGCGCCGCCGTCCCTGATGGTGCCCGCAAAGGTTCCGTTGGCATTGGTGAAGGTCAGCGTATTGGCACCGAGGTTCACGGCGCCGAAGATGCTGGTCCCGGAAAGACTGTTGATCGAGACGTCGCCACCCGCGCGCGATATATCGAACATGCCGTCGTTGATCACGGCCTTCGAAGACGCGATGCTGCCGCCGCTGATCAGGTCGAGCTCGCCGCCGCCGTTGATCGTGGTCAGTCCCGTATAGGTGTTGACGCCGCCGAAGATCGCCAGGGCGCCATATGCGACCGCCACATTGCCGCCGGTGCCGCCACCAATGCCCCCATCCTGGATGACGCCGTTGTAGCGGCCCACAACGCTGGTGATGGTCAGCGTCTTGGCGCCGAGGGACACGACGCTGTGGCCGGTCGGGTCAGACAGGCCTCTGACGCTGGCACCGTTGTTGGTCTGCGAAATATCGAACGTGCCGATCCCCGCGCCCGGAGCGAATGCAACAGCGAACGAATTGACGATCGAGCCGTTTCCCTTGAGCGCCAGCGTCGCGCCGGAATCGATCTGGGTAATGCCGAGGTAGCCATTGACACCGGACAGGGTCTGCTTTCCTCCCGCGATCTCGAGGCCGTCCGTGGGGACCGAGCCGTTGATCGTGCCGGAAAATTCCGTCGAACCGGCGGTGATCACCAATATGTTGCTGCCGAGGACGACCGATCCATCGCCCGCGAGCGTCGTGATCCTGTTGGGCAAGGGCAACGACGCCGAAATATCGAATGTGCCATTGACCGTCACGACGCTCGAATTCGAGATGCTGCCGAACGTCGACAGCGCGAGCGTTGCGCCGGAATTGATCGTCGTTGCGCCGGAATAATTCTCGGCCGTCGTCAGCGTCAGCGCACCGCCGCTCCCGGAGTTCGCGACCGTCACGCCGCCCGTGCCGGCAAGCGCCGTGGCGAGCGTCACGGCATTGCCGTTATAGTCGAACGTCGTACCGCCAGAGCCGATCGCATTCAGCTTGCCCGAGATGTCGGCTGTATTGCCGCTCGCCCATTGCAGGCCGCCGCCGTTGAGCGTGATGTTGCCCGAGCCGAAATTGCTCGCGGCGTTGAAGTTCATCAGGCCGCCGCTCACGGTCGTACCGCCCGAGTAAGTATTCGCAGCCGTCAGCGTCAGCGTGCCGGCGCCGGTCTTGGCGAGGCCCCAACTGCCGGCAGTGGCACCGGTGCCGCCGCTGCCGGTCTGGTCGGCGATGACATCGGAGACGGTCTGGTTCTGCCCAGCCGCCGGATTGAAGGTCAGCGTCCCGTTACCCTGCAGGAACATACCCGCGCCGAAGGCTGAGCCATTGCCAGCACCGACGCCGCCAGTCCCGCCGCTGACGCTGCTGCCGTTGACGGTGAAGGCTCCGGCGACAGTGAGCGTTCCGCCGCCCTGGACGAAGACCGCGCCGCCCGCGCCGAGCCCGCCGCCGGCGCCGCCTTGGGAATCGTTGCCGCCATTGCCGGCGCCGAAGCCGCCGATATTCCCGCAAGAGCCGCCGTCATTGCCGCTGGAGCCGCCGCCACCGCCACCGAAGCCGCCCTTCCCCGCACTGAGATAGCAGCGCACACTCCCGCCGCCGCCGCCGAACCCGCCATCGCCGCCTGAGGTGTTGAGGCTGCCGCCGCCACCACCACCGAAGCCGCCAACACCGCCGCCGCCGCTCAGGCCTGAGGTAGGGGTTGCAGCGCCGCCACCGATTCCACCGCCGCCGCCTGAGGAGTTTGAGCCCGCGCCCAAGGCGCCGCCGCCGCCACCGCCTCCGCTGGCGCCCCCCGTGCCCGCCGTGGCGCCGCTAAAAGAGTCGGTGATACCGGCGCCGCCGCCAGCAGCGCCGACGGCGATGCCGGCAGCGCCATTGCCACCCGCGGTGCTAGCCGCGCCGGCGCCGCCATCGGCGCCCACGCCAATTCCGCCGCCGCCGCCAGCACCATTATTGCCGCCATTGCCACCATTGCCGCCGAGGCCGCCACCACCGCCGCCGCCACCGCCCGCGCCGTAGTTGCCGCCGTTACCGCCAATGGCGCGGTTGCTGGCGAGCGAAACATTGCTCACCGTGACGTTGGCCCCGCTGGCAACGAACAGCGCGCCACCAGCGCCCATGCCGCCGCCGCCGCCGCCATCGAGCCCGCTACCGCCATTGCCGCCCTTGGCTACGGCGTTCTGAATCGTCAGATTGTTGACCGCAACGGTGCCCGAGTAGACGAACAGCCCGCGCTGCACGCCGCCGCCGTCGAGCGTGAAGTTGCCGCCGTTGATCGTGACGGTGCTGCTCGAATTGATGATGGGCAGCGTCGTCCCGCTGGTCAGCGTGATGTTCTGCGTGATGTTGAGCGTGAAGCTGGTGCCCGGATTGTTATCGATCGTCGTCAACGCCGTGACGAGGCTCGCACCATCGCTGGCATTCAGCACCGTTTGGGCGTGTGCGGCGGTCCCGCACCCGACGAGCAGAGCAAGGGTTACCGCGACCCGTTGTAGACGGGGAAAACGGAAGCGTTCCACAACATGCACGCGCATGGCATTCCAACTCGGGCCGCGCGCCGGCGCGGCCACTGAAAATCTCAGCGTGAGGTTGTATCCCCTGAGACATCCTGCCGCATGACAAAAAGCAAAAATGGAACCGAAAGCGCGCCGGTGTGCCTTCTGCGCCACAAGGGATGTCCGAACGTTTTCTCGCAGGCTTTGCCAAGCGGACTATGCCGATCGCACATCGCATTGCTCGCGCGATCGGCCGTTGCATTGCTGCTGGCGAATTGCGCCGTTACGTCAGCTTGCCGGTATATTTCTCCAGCGCCGCCCAGGCGTCCGCGCCATAGGTCTTCTGCCATTGTGTGTAGAAGCCGGCTTTGACCAGCGCGGCCCTGAACTGCACGGGATCGGGCTTGTTGAACGTCATGCCCTTTTCGGTCAGCTCGGCCTGCAACGAGCGGTCCATCTCGACAAGGTCTGACCGCTCCTTCACCGCCGCCGCGTCGAATGCGGCATTGATGATCTCGAGCAGATCAGGCGGCAGGCCCGCCATCGCGCGGCGGTTGCCGAGGATCCAGTAGCCGCTCCAGCAATGGTTCGACAGCGCGCAGTATTTCTGCACCTCGTAGAGCTTTCCAGTCGAGACCTGCGCCAGCGGATTCTCCTGCCCTTCGACGATGTGGGTCTGCAATGCCGAATAGAGCTCGCTGTAGGAGATGCTCGACGGCAGCGCGCCGAGCCCCGAGAACAGCGAGGTCAGCAATGCCGTCACCGGTACGCGGATCTTGAAGCCCTTGAGATCGTCGACGCTGTTGAGCTGCCGGCTCGACGACGAGGTGATCTGGCGGAAGCCGTTGTCCCAGACCTTCTTCAGCGGCACGACGCCGGTCTTGGTGATCGCCTCGCGGACGAGGTCGCCGACGCCGCCGTCCATCGCCGCCCAGACCTGGTCGTAGGACTGGAAGGCGAAGCCGATGCTGGGCAGACCGGACAGCGGCACCAGCGTCGACAGCGTCATACTGGGTGCAGCCAATAACTCGATACCGCCGGCCCGGACCTGCGACAGCATCTCCGGATCGCCGCCGAGCTGGCTGTTGGCGAACACGGTGATGTTGAGCCGGCCGGACGATTGCGTGCCGACCAGCTTGGCCGCCTCGGCCAGACGGATTGTTAGCGGATGGGTTTCCGGAGTGTTGACGCCGAGCTTGAAGTCGAACTCGGCCGCGGCAAGGACCGGCTCACCAAACATCGTGGCGGCCACCGCCACCGTGCCGGTACCAAGCACCCGACGGCGGGTCACATTCGTTGTTTTCATTATTGTTTTTCTCCCGAGCGCATCCCGCGCCTGGGGTCAGTTTCGGCTCTCCGCCTGTGTGACGCAAGGCACGGTGAAACCAATCGGCCCGTGGCACGAAACCATTTCAAGGAACTCACGAAACGATCCGGAAACAGATCGGGCTTACCAGTAGCTGCCATAGACGGCGCATAGACGCCCGGAGGCGACCATGAACCACTCGATCCATTCAGCTGATCGCGCGACCCACCTCAAGATCGTGGTGGTTGCCCTCGTTGCGGCCATCGGGGTTGCGGCGTTCGGCATTTCGGCGCGGAACAATGCGGATTTCACCCAGACCGCCCAGACCAACCAGGTCATCAAGGCCGGCAAGCCGGTGGCGATCACCTCCTCGGGCACCTCGACGGTCCGCTAGGATTTTTCAGGCTTCGGCAGACAAAACGGCCGCCCTCGGGCGGCCATTTTGTTGGGCGTGATCGTCTCGAGCTCCGGTCACGACGCTGTGGCCTTTGCCGCCCAGTTCGGCTACCGCGATTGCTGGACCACCGAGACCGGGGCGCGCGATCGACGTGCGCAGGGTCGCAAACCGGCCGGGCGTCGCGAATGACTGAGCCTCGCATCGCAGGCGACATATTTGCAGAACCGCAGGACAATCCCCGCACCGGTGGAACGTCCACCCTGCTCGGGCTGCCGACTTCGCTGCCATTGGTGCTCGACCTCGACGGCACCCTGATCAGGGGCGACCTGCTCTATCTCAGCTTCTTCTCGATCCTGCGGCGCAATCCGCTGATCGTCGTTGCATGCGCCGCCTGGCTGACGCGCGGACGCGCGGCGTTGAAGCACCAGCTTGCACGGCGCCAGTGCATCGACTGGAGCCGGATCGAACTGCAGCAGGACGTCGTCGCACTGGCCGAGCGCGAGAAGGCCGCCGGCCGCCGCGTCGTGCTGGCGACCGCGGCCGACGCGCTGCTCGCGAACCAACTTGCATCGCGACTGCCCTGGCTCGACGACGTGCTCGCCTCCGACGGCGCGCACAATCTCAAGGGCCCCAACAAGGCCGGCCTGCTGCTGAAGCGCTTTCCCGGGGGCTTCATCTATGCCGGCGACAGCGCATCCGACCTCGCGGTCTGGGCCCACGCCGCCGGAATCATCACCGTCAATGCGCGCGAGGCGCTGCGTGCCGCGGTATCCGCGCTCGGCAGGCCGACGCTGCATCTGCCGGATCGCGGCCGCGGCGAAATCTTAACCGCGTCCTAACACGGTCGTTCGATTGCGATCCGCTCCGCGACCCCAGTCTTAAAAACTGTTCCGTAAGGTGCTCGTCAACAGAGGCGCGGGCCCACCATGAATTTGCAGCAGCAAGTAATTTCCACCGGCTTCAAGATCACCTGCACCGATTGCGGCAGCCTGGCGATCAAGGTGGCCGATCCGGCGCACGCTTCCGGCGACACCATCATCGAATGCCGCCGCTGCAACGCCGTACGCGGCACGGTGGCGGACCTTCACACCCTGGCGCGGCGCGGCCGCGACCTGTTCGAATTCTAACCCCGGCCCTGCCGATGCTGTCAGATCCGAGCGCGACCATGCAGAGCGACATTCCCCTGGATACGGTCTGGTCGATCCTCGAGGCCGCCAACGAATTGGGCGATACCCACACGGTCGACGCCTGCCGCCGCATCATCGACGCGAATTTGCGTGGCGACACGCCTGGACAATCCGACCTGAACGCGGTTGCCGCATTCTTTGCCTGATCAGGGCAGCCTGTTGCCGATTGCGCGTTCAATGCGGCGCCGCGGTGACCGATCGCACAACGGAAATATTACAATACAGACTGCAACGTCGCTCAACGTTGCTTGACTTGATTCGACCGAGGCTGGCTGGCTAGCTGTCGCACAGCTCTCGAATCGAACGGGCCGATGCAATGACGCGCGATGACCTGGTTGTCGGGGGCACGATCCTCGGGTTCTTCGCCGTCAGCACCGCCTCGCTGATCGCCTGCGGGCACGCGTTCCCGGCGATGCATGTCTGGCGATCCGGCATCACCGCCGAGGCCATCCTCGGCACCGCGATCATGGTCATCTTCATCCCGGCGTTCGCCGCGGGACGATTCAGCTTCGGTTATCTGGTGAGCTTCTCGCTGCTGTCCGCCGTGTTCGGCTTCGTCTGGCTCAGCTTCTTCAGCGCGTTCGACTACCCGCACGCGATCGCCCGCTGGGCCATGATCGCCGCGCTGGCCGCCGCGATGATCCCGCTGATGTTCCAGGACATGCCGGTCTGGCGGCCCGACCTGTCGGAAGCGGCCATCAAACGCGTGGCGCTGCTGCTGCTGGCGTCGTCCTTCGCCGTGCTGATCTCCGACATCTGCTACGGGGTCAACCTCGGCAATCCCTATGGCACAGCCCGCAACGCCATCGCGCGGCCGGCTCTGTTGAATTATCTCACCGGGATCATGATAGGAGCGGTGCTGCCCTATCTGTTTGCGCATTTCGCATCGCGGAGGCAATGGTTGCAGGCCGCCTGCGTATTGCTGTTCGCGC